>CAZKDU010000144.1:0-5551 GCA_964551485.1 uncultured Burkholderiaceae bacterium | reverse complement strand
ACCACCGGCAGCACCGACTTGCGGCTGACCGAGGTCCAGCAGCCGAAGATCACTGCGACCTTGTCCTGCGTGAGCAGTTGCTTGGTCTTCTCGGCAAACAGCGGCCAGTTGGAGGCCGGATCCACCACCACGGGCTCGAGTTTCTTGCCCAGCACACCGCCCTTGGCGTTGATCTCATCAAGGGCCATCAGCACCGTGTCCTTGAGCACGGTTTCCGAGATGGCCATGGTGCCCGACAGGCTGTGCAGCACCCCGACCTTGATGGTGTCGGCGGCTGTCGCCGGCAAGGCGGACAGCCCGGACAGCGCCACGGCTGCCGTGAGGGCCTTAAGGGTAAAGCGACGTTGCATGAGGACTTCTCCAGCGTGATGGGTTGATGGATGGGCCGCGCCAGCCGCTTCGCTGCAGGCATTGGCACCGGACAACCCAATGCTAGGAACCCCCTGTCCGGCTGGCTATACGCCGGGTGGCGTATGCGCATGCAACGGGTGGCGCCTGGCTATGATCAGAGCCCGCCGCCTGCCCACCCACACCATGAAAGTCTTTGAAGTCGCCGGTGACTGGTCGATGGACCATCTTCAGCTGGGTCAACGCCCCGAACCGCATGCCGGAGTGGGCCAGGTGCGGCTGCGCATGCGGGCTGCGGCCCTCAATTACCGCGACCTGCTGGTGCCCACGCACGGCTATGGTCAGCGCATGCAGGCTCTGCCCCTGGTCATGCTCAGCGACGGCGTGGGCGTGGTCGACGAGGTCGGCCCCGGGGTGACGCTGGCCCGCCCGGGCGACCGGTTGTGCCCGCTGCTGTTCCAGACCTGGCCGGCCGGCGACCCCGACGCGCACAAGCTCTCGCGTGGCCTGGGCTGCGAGACCGATGGCACCATGGCCGAGTACCTGGTGCTGCCAGAAACCGGTGCGGCGCCCGCGCCGCGTCACCTGAACGACGTCGAGGCCGCCTGCCTTCCCACCGCGGGCGTAACAGCCTGGCGCGCCGTGGTCACCGATGGCCATGTCAAGCCCGGCGACGTGGTGCTCGTGCAGGGCACGGGGGGTGTGGCGCTGTTTGCTCTGCAGTTCGCCAAGCTGCTGGGTGCGCATGTGATCTGCACCTCGTCAAGCGACGACAAACTGGCGCGTGCCCGTGCGCTCGGCGCCGATGCCACGCTCAACTACCGCAGCCAGCCCGAGTGGGGGCGGCTGGCGCGCGACATGGCGCGCACCGTGTCGGGCCGCGACGGTGTGGACCTGGTGGTGGAGCTGGGTGGGGAAGACTCACTGGCACAGTCGCTGCGGGCAGTGCGCACTGGCGGCTGCGTGAGCCTGATCGGGGTGCTCGGCGGGGCCCGCATGAACGCCCCGCTGGGGCTGGTGGTCACACGCGCGGTGCGCCTGCAGGGAGTGACCGTGGGAAGCCGCGACGACTTCCTGGCCATGGCCCGGGCCATCGCAGCCAGCGGCCTGCGCCCGCTGGTGGACCGGGTGTTCGCCTTCGAGGCCTTGCGCGAAGCCCTGGCCTACCTGCAGCAGGGGCAGCACATGGGCAAGGTCTGCCTCACGCACGGCCACTGAGCACGCGGCTCACGGCTGCTTGACGGCCTCGACCTGGATCACCAGGCGCACCTGGTCCGGGATGCCCTTGCTCACGCTGTAGTTCATGCCCCACTGGCTGCGCTGGATGATGGCATCGAAGTCGCCGCCACACACCTCGCGTTTGGTGAAGGGGTTGGCGTAGCAGTTGAAGTTGCTGGCCTTCAGGGTGACCGGGTGCGTTTGTCCGAGCAGGGTCAGGTTGCCCACCACCTCCGACACCTTGTCGCCGTTGAAGACGAACTGCTCCGAAGTGAACTTGATGACCGGGTGCTTCGCCGCATCGAGGAAATTCGCTCCTTGCAGCACCTTGTCGAACGAGGCCAGGCCGGTGTTCATCGAAGCACTGTCGATGGACAGGTCCACCTTGCCGGTCTTGGCCACGCGGTCCAGTATCACCGTGCCGTCCTTCTTGTCAAAACGCCCGCGCGAGGTCGAGGTGCCGTAGTGCACCACCTCAAACGTCACAAAAGTGTGGCTCTGGTCGATGCTGTAGGTGCTCGACTCGGCCCGGGCCAGGCCTGTGGTCAGGGCCGCGGCGCAAGCCAGGGCAACAAAAGGAACACGCATGAAGTTCTCCTGAAAATGAAACACAGCCTACCCATCAGAGCTTGTTCACACCGGTCAGCGCCAGTTTGAACCGCACCTGCACGTCGTCCGCCACCATCGAGGTGTCGGCCCATTCGTTCTCGCCGATCTTGAAGGCCAGGCGCTTGAGCACGAAGCTGCCGGTGGCGGTAGTGGTACCACCGCTTTGCACCAGGCTCACCGGCACCAGCACATCGCGCGTCTGGCCTTTGAGGTTGAGCTTGCCCGCCACCTCGAACTTGCCACCACCCAGGCCCTTGATGGCGCTGGACTGGAACACCGCCTGTGGGAACCTGGGCACATTGAACCAGGCCGCCTTGGGCAACTCCGCATCGGTCTCCGGCACACCCAGCGTGGCGCTGCCCAGGTCCACGGTGAAGCCTATCTTGCCGACTTCGGGCTTGGCCGGGTCGAATGCCACCTGGGCCTCGAATTTCTTGAAATGCCCCTCGACGGGCACCCCCATCTGTTTGCTCACAAACACCACCTCGCTCTGCGCGGGCAGCAGCTTCTGCTGCGCCAGGGCGGGCACGGCCACCATGGCCAAAGTCGACAGCAGACAGGCCGCCGGCGTGGGGAATCGGGTCATCTCGGTTGTCTCCGCAAAGAAGGGGATGGAGCGCGGCGCGCGCCCAGAGTTCCGCAGCGTCACATCAGGAACGGCCAGGCCACATGCGCGCCAGCAGCCGGTCACGGTCCAGCCATTGGTGTTTGCAAACGGCCGCCACATGCAGCAGCACCAGCCCGGCCAGGGCAAAGGCGCTGAGCTCGTGCCAGGGCTTGATCGCCTCGGCCAGCGCCTTGTCCACCGGCACGAAGTCGGGCAGCGGCAGCACCCCGAAGAACACGATCGGAAAGCCCGCGGCCGAGCTGTAAGCCCAGCCCACCAGGGGGACCACAAAGAACAGCAGGTACATCAGGTGGTGCGTGGCGTGGTGCGCGCGCTGTTGCCAGCCGGGCATGGCCTGGCGCATCGCGGCTGGCAGCTCGGGGGGCCGGTGCGACAGGCGCCACAGCAGGCGCAGCAGCGACAGCAGCAAGATGGCCACGCCAGCCCACTTGTGCCAGTTGAAAAGCTTCAGGCGCAGCGGCGAGAACGGCAGGTCGGTCATGTACAAACCCATGACAAAGCTGCCCAGCAAGGCCAGGGCCAGTACCCAGTGCAGCACAATGGCCATCAGGTTGTAGCGGGTCACGGGGGCAGAGGTCATGGCAGCGCAATGGGGCGATCAAGCGACCAAGTGTAGGGAATTTTCGTCACCGGCGTGGCCGCCCCACGCCACAGGCCCAGGTGCCCGGCTCAGGCCCCGCCCATGGCCTGCGCCACCAGTTGGCCCAGGCGCGCCAGGCCAGCCTCGCTGGCTGGCCCCCAGGGGTGGCCATGGTTGAGGCGCAGCCCGTGGCGAAAGCCCCCGCGCGCCGAGAAGATCGGCCCCGGCGCCAGCCCGATGCCCTGCGCCAGGGCGGCATGGTGCAGCGCCAAGGTATCGAAGCCTTTGGGAAACTCCATCCACAGGAAGTAACCGCCCCCAGGCCGCGAGACCCGCAGACCGACCGGAAAATGCCGCGCCAGCGCAGCCAGCATGGCCGACTGCTGCGACTCCAGCGCATGGCGCAGGCGCCGCAGGTGGCGGTCGTAGCCGCCCTGCTGCAGGTAGTCGGCCAGGGCCATCTGCGCCGGCAGGCTGGCGCCCAGCGTGGTCATGAGCCGCAGCCGCTCCACACGTTCACGGAAGCGCCCCGCACTGACCCAGCCCACGCGAAAGCCCGGCGCCAGGGTCTTGGAGAACGAGCCGCAGTGCATGACCCAGCCCTGGGTGTCGAAGGCCTTGGCCGGCAACGGACAGCGCGGCCCGAAGTACAGCTCGCCATACACGTCGTCCTCAATCAGCGGCACCTGATGGCGCGTGAGCAGGCGCACCAGTTCCTGCTTGCGCCCCTCGTCCATGCTGGCGCCCATGGGGTTCTGGAAGCTGGTCATGAACCAGCAGGCCTTGATCGGGTGGCGTTGCAGAGCCTGGGCCAGGGCCGCCAGGTCCAGCCCCTCGCGCGGGTCCACCGGGATTTCGATGGCCCGCATCTTGAGGCGCTCGATCGCCTGCAGGGCGGCATAAAAGCCCGGCGACTCCACCGCGATCAGGTCGCCCGGGCCGGCCACCGCGCTCAAGCACAGGTTCAGGGCCTCGAGCGCCCCGTTGGTCACCACAACGTCCTCGGCCGGCTGGGGCAGCCCCTGGACCAGGTAGCGCTGGGCGATCTGCTGGCGCAGGCCGGCATGACCCTGCGGCAGCGCAGCCAGCGGCTGGCCCGGGGCCAGATGCCGCGCTGCGGCCGCCAGCGAACGCCCCAGGCGGGCCAGTGGAAACAGCTCGGCCGCCGGAAAGGCCGAGCCCAGCGGCAGCAGCCCCGGGTCCTGCATGGCCCCGAGCACCGAGAACACCAGGTCGCTGACATTCACCGGCCCGGGCTGGCGTGAGGCCGGTCGCGGCCGTGGCACGGCCAGCCGGTGCAGGCCGCTGCCTGCCACGAAGTAACCCGAGCGTTCGCGCGCACGCACCAGCCCCAGGTCTTCGAGCCGGGCATAGGCCATGAACGCGGTCGAGGCGCTGACCTGGTGCTGGGCCATGAGCTGACGCACCGAGGGCAGGCGCGCACCCGCGGCAATCTGGCCCTGGCGGATCGGGGCGGCCAAAAGCTCGGCCAGCCGTTCGTAGCGTTTCATGCGGCGTGACAATTCAGTGTGGAGATTCTGCTCCGCTTTTTTCATTGGTTTTCGCATCTGATCCGGTTTTTGCCTTCGCATCTGATGCTGGTGTGCTGCCCCGCGGGGGCGCATGATGCGGACCTCTGTGAGGATCGAGATGTTCTGGACCCCCGTTGTCACCCTGGCTCTGCGCCGGCTCGCCGCCACCATGGCACTGGGCCTGGGGCTGGGCGCCGCGCAAGCGACCCCACCCGCCTTTGAAAACACCCTGGCGCAGCGCCTACAGGCCTGCACCGGCTGCCATGGCCTGCAGGGCCGTGCCGGCCCTGACGGATACTACCCGCGCCTGGCCGGCAAACCGGCGGGCTACCTTTATCAGCAGTTGCAGAACTTCCGTGACCAGCGCCGCCTGTACCGCCCCATGAACCACTTGCTGAGCGGTCTGCCCGATGCCTACCTGATGGAAATCGCCCGGCATTTCGCCGCGCTCGAGGTGGCCTACCCCGCACCTGCCTCCCACACGGCCAGCCGCGCCGAGTGGCAGCGCGGCCAGCAACTGGTGCAGCACGGCGACCCGGCGCGCCAACTACCCGCCTGCACGGCCTGCCATGGTGTGGCACTGACCGGGCTGGCCCCGAACGTGCCGGGCCTGCTGGGCCTGCCACGCGACTACCT
>CAZKDU010000143.1:4190-5556 GCA_964551485.1 uncultured Burkholderiaceae bacterium | reverse complement strand
TCGAGGCCCAGCAGGCCGCCTACATGGAGACCTGCGTCGAGGACGACGAGATCGCCGAGCGCATGGACGCCGGCCGCCTGGCCCTGCTGCGCCGCGGCGACAACGAGGTCGGCCCCTACCAGAGCCCCATGGAAGACGGCATGCAGCACTTCCACGAATGGTACCGCGCCCAGATGGGGGACACCGGCATCTGAGCCGGTTGCTCCGTTTTCCATAGCAACAAAGGGCCATCCGGCAAGGGCTGGCGGCCTTTTTATCAAACCCACGAGCCGCCCCATGCAAGCCCTGTGGATGTTGCTGGCCGCCCTGCTGTTCGCCAGCATGAGCGTGTGCATCAAGCTCGCCTCGGCCCACTTCAACACCATGGAGATGGTCTGCTACCGCGGCCTGATCGGTGTGGCCATCATGGCCGTCTGGTGCCGCGCCCAGGGCGTGCCGCTGACCACGCGGGTGCCGCTCATGCACGTGTGGCGCAGCTGCGTGGGCGTGACCTCGCTGGCCACCTGGTTCTACGCCATCGCCCACCTGCCGCTGGCCCTGGCCATGACCCTCAACTACATGAGCGCGGTCTGGGTCGCGGCCTTCCTGGTGCTGCGCACCCTGGCCAGCGGCGCGCGCCGCGACATCGTGCGCCAGGCGCCGGCGCTGCTGGCGGTGCTGGTGGGGTTTGCCGGGGTGGTGATGATCCTGCGCCCCACGGTCGAGCGCGACCAGCTGCAGGCCGGCCTGGTGGGCCTGGTCTCGGGCCTGAGCGCGGCCCTGGCCTACCTGCAGGTGGCGGCGCTGGGCCGCGCTGGCGAGCCCGAGGTGCGCACGGTGTTCTACTTCTCCATCGGCGCGGCCCTCACCGGCGCCGTGGGCATGCTGGCCAGCGGCGCCAGCCCCTGGGTCTGGCCCGAGGCGCTGTGGCTGCTGCCGATCGGTGTGCTGGCCGCGCTCGGCCAGTTCTGCATGACCCGCGCCTACCGCCACGGCGCCACCCTGGTCGTGACCAACCTGCAATACTCGGGCATCGTGTTCGCCGCGCTCTACAGCGTATGGCTGTTCGGCGACCAGCTGCCGCTGCTGGGCTGGGCCGGCATGGCCCTGATCATCGGCAGCGGCATCACCGCCACCGCGCTGCGCGGCCGCACCGCGCCGCCGCGCTGAGCGCCCTGACCCATCGGCCCGCCGCCCCCCCCCCCCCGGGGGGGGGGCCCACCGGCCGGCCGCCTAAACCCCCCGCGGAACCCCCCCCCCCCGCCCCCCGGCGCCCCCGGGCGCCCCGGGAGCCTCGGCGTCCGCGGCGGGCGGATCGTCGCGCTCGGCCGCGTGGACGAGCCTGCGCGCGAGACCCTCGACGCCAAGGGCCTCGCGATCGCGCCCG
>CAZKDU010000143.1:0-4180 GCA_964551485.1 uncultured Burkholderiaceae bacterium | reverse complement strand
GCTGCGCCCACCGACCGACCTCATCAACCCCCCGCTTCACCACCCCACCCTGCCCCCGGAGCCCGCATGCACACCCTGCTTATCACCCCCGACGAACTGCGCGCCCTGCAGGCCAGCGGCACGCCGCTGCGCCTGTTCGACTGCAGCTTCGACCTGGCCCAGCCCGAGGCCGGTGCCGCCCAGTACCTGCAGGCCCACCTGCCCGGCGCGCGGCACGCCGACCTGGACCACGCGCTCAGCGCCAAGGGCGCGGGCGCGGCGCGCGCCTCGGGCGGGCGCCACCCGCTGCCCACGCGCGAAGCCTTTGCCGCCTGGCTCGGCCAGCAGGGCGTGGGCGCGGCCACCCAGGTGGTGGTGTACGACCGCAACGGCTGCAACTACTGCGGCCGCCTGTGGTGGATGCTCAAGTGGTGCGGCC
The DNA here is from genome assembly GCA_964551485.1 of uncultured Burkholderiaceae bacterium. GTDB lineage: Bacteria > Pseudomonadota > Gammaproteobacteria > Burkholderiales > Burkholderiaceae_C > CAZKDU01. The sequence goes on along the minus strand of CAZKDU010000143.1, from coordinate 3,762 downwards.
ACGAGGCCGTGGCCGTGCTCGACGGCGGCCTGCAGGCCTGGCAGGCCACGGGCGGCGCCCTGGCCAGCGGGCCCGAGCCGGCACCCGCGCCCGCTCCGTTCACCCTGGGCCCGGCGCGCGCCAGCCTGGTCGACGCCGAGGCCGTGGCCCAGGGCCTGGGCCGGCCCAGCCAGACCGTGCTGGACGCGCGCGCCACGCCGCGCTTCAGGGGCGAGGTGGAGCCGCTGGACCCGGTGGCCGGCCACATCCCGGGCGCGCTGAACCGCCCCTTCGGCGCCAACCTCGGGGCCGACGGCCGCTTCAAGCCCGCGCCGGTGTTGCGCGCCGAGTTCGAGGCCCTGCTGGCCGGCCACACGCCGGCCAGTGTGGTGCACCAGTGCGGCAGTGGTGTCAGCGCCGTGCCCAACCTGCTGGCCATGGAGCTGGCCGGCCTGGGCCGCGCCGCGCTCTACGCCGGCAGCTGGAGCGACTGGTGCAGCGACCCGGCGCGCCCGGTGGCCCAAGGCTGAGCGGCCTGCTGCCGCGTCGCAAGGCTCAGCCCGGCTCGCCCTGCCACTCACCAGCGACCAGGCGGAACTGGGCCCAAACCGCTCACCGACCGGACTGGATCCAGTTCTCCACTTCGAGGGCAGGCACGCGCAGGAATTCAGAGGCATGGTTCGTCACCAGCAGCAGGCCTTCGCTGCGTGCGTGGCCTGCAATGTGCGGGTCATCCGCACCTCCTGATTGGAGTGGCCTGGACACCACCGCTTCCCACATCCGGGGCGGATGAACAACCCACAGCGACCTCGCCGCCCGTGGCAATGCAGAGGCAGAGTCCAGCGGGTCTTCGGGTCGAAGGGGGTGGGCGTCAGATCACATAGTCCTCGTCGCGCGGGCCGTGCAGCGCGGCGAACGCGGTCAGGGCCTCGGCGTCGCTGCGGTACAGGCGCAGCCCCGCGCCCTCGGGCAGTTCGCCGGCGCGCCGCAGCGTGGTCTCCAGCGGCAGCTTCAGGCCGCTCAGGTGCAGCACCACGCCACGCTCGGCCAGGACCCGGCGCAGCTGGCCGAACACCTCGACCCCGGTGGCGTCGATGCGGTTGATGGGCTGGGCAAACAGCGCCGCGTGGCGCAGCCCGGGGTCGGCCGTGAGCCGGTCCATCAGCGTGCGCTCCAGCGTGCTGGCGGCGGCGAAGTCGAGCTCGGCGTCCATGCGCAGCGCCAGCAGCCCGGGCGCCAACGGCGGCAGGTGCCAGAGGTGGCGGTCGCGCAGGCTGCCGTCGGGGTGCAGGCCGACCTCGATGATGCGCGGGTGCAGCCGGTGGTGCAGGAAGTGCACCAGCCCCGCCAGCACCCCGGCCAGCACGCCCCAGTGGATGCGCGGCGCGGTCAGCAGCGTGACGCCGAAGGTCAGGCCCGCGGTCAGCGCCTCCACGCGCGAGACACGCCACAGCCGCACGAAGCCGCCGGGCCGAACCAGCCCCACCAGCGCGGCCACCACCACCGCCGCCAGCACCGCTGTCGGCAGCGGCGCCAGCCAGGGCATGAACCACAGCAGCACCAGGCCCACCGCCGCGGTGGTGAACAGCGTGGCCCAGCCGGTGCGCGCGCCGGCATAGAGGTTGATGGCCGAGCGCGAGAATGAGGCACTGGTCGGGTAGCTGCCGGTGGCGCCGGCCGCGAGCTTGGCCAGGCCCTGGGCCAGCAGGTCCTGGTTGTCGTTCCAGGGGCGGCGCTCGCGCTGGTTCTCGACCTTGGCGCTGGCCGCCGTCTCCAGGAAGCTCACCAGCGTGATCACCATGGCCGGCAGCAGCAGGCTGCCGAGCTGCTCGGCCGTCAGGCCGCCGGGCCAGGTGAACGCTGGCAGGCCTTGCGGCAGCGGCCCGACCACGTCGGCCGCGCGCAGGGCGAAGCCGCACCAGTGGCTGAGCAGGCCCGCGCCCAGCACCACCAGCATGACCATAGGCAGGCGCGGCCAGAAGCGGCGCCCCAGGGCCAGCAGCGCCCAGCTGCCCAGCCCGAAGGCGGCCACCAGCGGGTCGGGCCAGAGCCCGGCGCCACCCTGGCTCAGTCCCTGCCACAGCCCGACCTGCCAGCCCAGCAGCGGCGGCAGCTGCGAGGCGATGATCAGCAGCGTGGCGGCCTGGGTGAAGCCCATCAGCACCGGGGCGCTGACCAGGTTCAGGATCCAGCCGAAGCGGCCCACGCCCAGCGCCACCTGCATGGCGCCGCTGAGCAGGGCCAGCCAGGCCGCCAGCCCGACCCAGGCCGCGCTGCCGGGCGCGGCCAGCCCGCTGAGCGAGGCCGCCACCAGCAGGCTGCTGAGCGCGGTAGGGCCGACCGACAGGCGCGGCGACGCGCCCCAGAGCGCGGCCACCAGGGCCGGCAGCAGGGCCGCGTAGATGCCGGTCTGCAGCGGCATGCCAGCCAGGCCGGCATAGGCCACGGCCTGCGGCACGATGATCAGCGCCACCGTGAGCCCGGCCGCCAGCTCGCCGCGCAGCAGGGCCGCCCCGGGCCGCGGCCAGGCCAGGAACGGCAGCCAGCGCCGCCACCGCCCGCGCACGCCGTCGGCCGGCGCGGGGTCGGTGGCCGCGGGCTCAACCATGGGCAGCGGCCCCGTGGGTGTGGACCAGGCCGCTCAGGACCATGACCAGGCCCATGCCCAGCGCCAGCCAGGCCACCTGGGCCGTGGTCTGGCGCGCGTCCAGGCGCTTTTGCAGCTGCGGGATCAGGTCGGCCAGGGCGACGTAGATGAAGCTGCTGCTGGCCACCACCAGGAAGTACGGCAGCTGGGCGCGCCACTGGCCCACCAGCAGGTAGCCCAGCACCCCGCCCAGCGCCGTGATGGCGCCGGCCAGCGAGACCTTGAGCAGGGCGCTGCGCGCGTCGCGCGAGCCCTGGCGCAGCACTACCAGGTCGCCGATGTGGTGCGGCACCTCGTGCGCCAGCACCGCCAGCGCCGCCGCCGCGCCCAGGCGCAGGTCGGCCATGAAGGCGGCGGCGATCAGGATGCCGTCGCCAAAGGCGTGCACGCTGTCGCCGAGCAGCACCGCCCAGCCGCCGGCCGCGTGGCCATGGGCATGGCTGTGGGCCTGCGCGTGGCCGTCCTGGTGCGCGGGCCCGGTGTGCCGGTGCGCGGCCGGGGCGGGTGCATGGGCAGCGGTGCCATGGCCCTGGGCGGGACGGGCGGGCGGCTCATGCGAGCCATGGGTTTCATGGGCCTCATGGGCCTCATGGGCATGGGGGCCGTGGTGGTGCTCGTGGCCGTGGTGCCAGAGTTCGGCCTTGTCGAGCAGGAAGAAGAACACCAGGCCCACCAGCAGCGTGGCGAACAGCTCGTGCGGGCCCAGGCCGCTCTCGAACGCCTCGGGCAGCAGGTGCATGAGCGCGGTGGCCAGCAGGGCGCCGGCGGCCAGGCTCAGCAGGCCGGTGGCGTGGCGCGCGAACACCCCGCGCGCCAGCCAGGCGGCCAGCCACACGCTGCCGATGCCCGCCACCAGCGTGGCCACCACGATTGCTACCAAAACCATAGCTACTCAACCAATCACAGCAAGGGCTGTGCGCCCATTTTATTCATGAAAAAAGCCGCCCGAGGCGGCTTGGCGTGGCACCCAGCCTGGGGCTTCCCTCAGGCCACCCCGTGCGACTTGAACCAGGCCAGCGCCTGCTGCCAGCCATCCTGCGCAGAGGCCTGGCGGTGGCTGGGCCGGTAGTCGGCGTGGAAGGCATGCGGGGCGTCGGGGTAGACCACGAACTGCGAGGCCTGCGCGGCCTTGCTGC
>CAZKDU010000142.1:0-5565 GCA_964551485.1 uncultured Burkholderiaceae bacterium | reverse complement strand
GCCGACGCGGGGCGCACCGGGCAGCCAGGCGGCCAGGGTGTCGAGCCGGACCATGGGGGCGGCGCTGGGCAAGACGGGGGGGCGGCTCATGCGTGCTGCCCTGCGGGCGCGGCCCAGTTGCGCAGCGCGGTGCCGGCGTGCTCGGTGTCGGAGAACGGCAGCCGCACCCCGGCCACCTCCTGGTAGTCCTCGTGGCCCTTGCCGGCGATCAGCACATCGCGCGCATCCAGCCCGGCAATACAGTCGGTGATGGCCAGAGCCCGGTCGGGCTCGACCTGCACCGACTCGCGCACCGGCATGCCCTGCAGGATCTGGGCGATGATGGCCGCGGGCGGTTCGCGGCGCGGGTTGTCGCTGGTGACCACCACGCGGTCGGCGCGCTGCACGGCCACCGCGCCCATGAGCGGGCGCTTGAGCGGGTCGCGGTCGCCGCCGCAGCCGAACACACACCAGAGCCGGCCGCCGCGCTGGCGGGCCACGGCCTGCAGCGCGGCCAGGGCCTGGTCGAGCGCGTCCGGGGTGTGGGCGTAGTCGACCAGCACCAGCGGCCAGGGCTCGCTGCGCGGCTCGGCCACGCGCTGCATGCGCCCGGGCACCGGGCGCAGGCGCCGGCAGGCCTCCACGGCCTCGGCCAGCGGCACACCCAGGGCGCGCATGGCCCCGAGCACAGCCAGCAGGTTGGCGGCGTTGAACATGCCGACGAAAGGCGTGGCCAGGGTGTGGCGCTCCTCGCCGGCGCCGTGGGTTTCGACCACCACGAAACGCAGGCCCTGGGCGTCGTGGCCCAGGCGCTCGGCGTACAGGCGTGCGCCGCCCTGGCAGGACAGGGTCCAGAGCGCCAGCGGCCCGCCGCGGGCCTGCAGCTCCTGCGCCAGGGCCTGGCCCTTGAGATCGTCGATGTTGACCACCGCGGCCTGCAGGCCAGGCCAGTCGAACAGCGCGCGCTTGGCCTGCCAGTAGGCGTCCATGCTGCCGTGGTAGTCGAGGTGGTCTTGCGTGAAGTTGCTGAACACCGCCACCTTGAGGCGGGTGGCGTCGAGCCGGTGCTCGGCCAGGCCGATCGACGAGGCCTCGAGCGCGCAGGCGCGCAGGCCCTGGTCGAGCATGCGGCGCAGGGCCTGCTGGATCAGCACCGGGTCGGGGGTGGTCAGGCCGTTGGTGTGCAGCACACCGGCCTTGGACGCGCCGGGCACCTGGCCCACGCCCAGAGTGCCGATCAGACCGCAGGGCACGGCGCGCAGCGGCTTCAGGTTGGACAGGGCCTGGGCCAGCCACCAGGTGGTTGAGGTCTTGCCGTTGGTGCCGGTCACGGCCACCACGTCGAGCCGGCCGGAGGGGTCGTCGAAATAGGCAGCAGCCACGGCACCGGTGGCGGCCTTGAGGCCGGCCAGGCTGGCCACGGCCTCGCCCGCCAGGCCGAAGCGCTCCACCCCCTCGGCCTCGACCAGGCAGGCCGCGGCCCCCTGGGCCAGGGCCGCCGCCACGTGCTGGCGCCCGTCGGTGCTGGCGCCGGGCCAGGCAATGAACCCGTCGCCCGGGACGACCTGCCGGCTGTCGGTGCGCAGCTGGCCGCTTACGCGGCCGCGCAGCCACTGGGCGGCCTGGTCCGGGGTGTGCAGGGCGTGCATCAGAACGACTCCGGCTCGGCCTTGGCCTCGATCAGGGGCTTGACCGCCATGTCGGGGGCCACGCCGAGCATGCGCAGGGTCTGCTGCACGGTCTCGCTGAACACCGGGGCGGCCACGTCGCCGCCGAAGTACTTGCCGTTGCTGGGCTCGTCGATCATCACCGCGACCACGATGCGCGGGTTCTCGATCGGCGCCATGCCGACGAAGAAGCCGCGGTATTTCTTGCCGGCGTAGCCCTTGCCCTCCTGCTTGTGTGCGGTGCCGGTCTTGCCACCCACCGAATAGCCGAGGGTCTGGGCCTTGGGAGCCGTGCCACCGGGCCCGGTGACCATGTGCAGCATGTTGCGCACGGCGCTGGCGTTCTTCAGGCTGAGCACGCGCACACCGGCGGCCGGGGCCTCGTTGCGCAGCAGCGTCACCGGGGCCAGCTCGCCGTCGCGCGCGAACACGCTGTAGGCGCGCGCCAACTGGAACAGGCTGCTGGACAGGCCGTAGCCGTAGCTCATGGTGGCCTGCTCGACCGGCTTCCAGGTCTTGTAGTTGCGCAACCGCCCACTCACCGCACCGGGGAACGGCACCTGCGGCTTCTGCCCGAAACCAACCTGGCTGTACATCTCCCACATGTCGTGCGCGGGCATCTGCATGGCCATCTTCACCGTGCCCACGTTGCTGGACTTCTGGATCACCTCGCTGACCGAAAGCACGCTGTGCGGGTGGGCGTCGCTGATGGTGGCGCCACCGACCTTGATGCGTCCAGGCGCGGTCTGGATCGGCGTGTCCGGGCGGACCATGTTCTTCTCCAGCGCCAGCGCGATGACGAAGGGCTTCATGGTCGAGCCCGGCTCAAAGGTGTCGGTGAGCGCACGGTTGCGCAGCTGGGCGCCGGTCAGGTGCTGGCGCTGCTGCGGCGAATAGCTCGGGTAATTGGCCAGCGCCAGCACCTCGCCGCTGACCACGTCCAGCACCACCACGCTGCCGGCCTTGGCCTTGTTCTCGGTGACGGCGTCGCGCAGCTTCTGGTAGGCAAAGAATTGCACCTTGCTGTCGATGCTGAGCTGCAGGTCGCGTCCGTCCACCGGCGGGATGTCATCGCCCACGCCCTCGACCACGCGGCCCAGGCGGTCCTTGATGACGCGTCGCGAGCCAGCGCGGCCGGCCAGCTCCTTGTTGAAGGTCAGCTCCACGCCCTCCTGGCCCATGTCCTCGACGTTGGTGAAGCCCACCACATGGGCCGCGGCCTCGCCCTCGGGGTACTGGCGCTTGTACTCGGTGCGCTGGTAAATGCCGGCGATGTTGAGCGCGGCAATCTCGCGTGCCACCGGCTCGTCGATCTGGCGCTTGATCCAGACGAAGGTCTTGTCCTCGTCGGCCAGCTTCTTGTTGAGCTCGGCCAGCGGCATGTCGATCAGGCGCGCCAGCTGGCGCAGCTTGGCCTTGACCTGCGGGCTGTCGCTGTCCACGTCCTCTGGAATGGCCCAGAGGCTGGAGGCCGGCACGCTGGAGGCCAGGATCAGGCCGTTGCGGTCCAGGATGCGGCCGCGGTTGGCCGGCAGCTCCAGGGTGCGCGCGTAGCGCACCTTGCCCTGCTTCTGAAAGAAGTCGTTGTCGATGACCTGCACATAGCCGGCGCGGCCAGCCAGGCCCAGGAAGCCCAGGGCCAGCGCGGCCACGATGAACTTGCTGCGCCAGACCGGGGTGCGGCTGGCCAGCAGCGGGCTGGAGTTGTAGAGCACGCTGCGGCTGGTCATGGGCGCCCCCCACTGGCGGGCCGCCCTGCACTGGCCGCGGCAGCGGCGGGCACGGGCTCGTTCAGGTAAACCGTGATACCAGGCGTGGCCGGGCGCATCTGCAGGCGCTCCTTGGCCAGCTTCTCTACCCGCAGCGAGGTGGCCTCGGCGCGGCGCTCGACCTGCAGGCGTTCATTCTCGATCTCCAGCTTGGTGGCCTCGGCCTCGGCGCGGTTCAGCGCGGTGTAGAGCTGGCGCCAGGCGTACTGGGTGTGCACCAAGTACAGGCTGCTGACCAGCACGGCCAGCAGCAGCACCATGTTCAGGCGGGTCATGGGCGGGCCTCCGCGCTCACGCCGCCGTCCGTTCGGCCACCCGCAGGATGGCACTGCGCGCGCGCGGGTTGGCCGCCACCTCGGCAGCACTGGGCTTGATGCGCTCGAGCGCGCGCAGCTTCATGGCCTTGGGCTGGGCGAACGGGGCACGGCGGTCGAACACCTCACGCGAGTGCTGCGCGATGAATTGCTTGACGATGCGGTCTTCCAGCGAGTGAAAGCTGATCACCACGAGCCGGCCCCCAGGTTGCAAGACGTCCAGGCTGGCGGCTAGCGCCGCTTGCAGCTCTTCAAGCTCGGCATTGATGAAAATCCGAAAAGCCTGAAATGTGCGCGTTGCAGGGTCCTGACCCGGCTCGCGGGTTTTGACCGCGCCAGCCACGATTTGGGCCAGTTCAAGGGTGGATGCAGGGACGCCCCGCTCTTGTCGGCGAGCAACAATCGCCTTTGCAATCTGAACAGCAAACCGTTCTTCGCCATAGTCACGAATCACCTCCGCGATCTGTTGTTGTTCGGCCGTGGCCAGCCATTCGGCCACGCTCTCGCCGCGCGTGGGGTCCATGCGCATGTCCAGCGGACCGTCGTTGCGAAAGGAAAACCCGCGCGCCGGGTTGTCGATCTGCGGCGAGCTCACGCCCAGGTCCATCAGCACCCCGGCCACGCTGGCCGGCGCCAGCTCGCCCAGGTGCGTGAAGCCCTTGTGGCGGATGCCTAGGCGCGGCTCGCCCAGGGCCTGCGCCACGGCCACGGCCTCGGGGTCCTTGTCGAAGGCGATCAGCCGGCCCGCGGCCGACAGGCGCGAGAGGATGCGGCGCGAGTGGCCGCCACGGCCAAAGGTCGCATCCACATACGTGGCGTCCGGGTTGATTGCAAGCGCTTCGACGGCTTCGTTCAACAGGACGGTGGTGTGTTGCCATGAGGTGTCCACCGCCGCCACTCAGAAAGAAAAGTCTCGGAAGACGTCGGGCATGTCGGCCTGCATCGCCTTGGCCTCCTCGGCCTCGTAGGCGGCCTTGTCCCAGAGCTCGAAATGGTTGCCCATGCCCAGCAGCATGGTGTCGCGGGTGATGCCGGCAGCGCTGCGCAACTCGGGCGAGATCAGCACGCGGCCGGTGCCGTCCATCTCCACGTCCATGGCGTTGCCCAGGAAGATGCGCTTCCACCACTGGGCCGACATGGGCAGCTCGGCAATGCGGTCGCGGAACTTCTCCCACTCGGGGCGCGGGAACAGCATCAGGCAGCCGTGCGGGTGCTTGGTGACGGTCAGCTGGCCGGCGGCGGTGGCAGCCAGCACGTCACGGTGCCGGGTCGGCACGGACAGCCGCCCCTTGGCATCCAGACTCAGTGACGAAGCCCCTTGAAACACCGCTTGATCCCTCTGGCCCATGGCCGCCTGTGCGTGGAGTGCACTTTCCACCACTTAATTGCACTTTTTTGCACTGTATCAGGAAAAGACAAGCTCACAAGAGGGTTTGCTACAAATTTCTGCAATGAAATCAATGACTTAGCGCAGATTTGCAAGATAGAAACGTCAAAAAAACCGTTCCAAATGAAGCACTTAGAGATTGCTCTGAATGTGAAGCATGAATAAAAGCGCCCGCCCCGCGGGTTGGCGCGGGTTGGCGCGGGTTGGCGCGGGGTGGTCGGGGCCGCCACGGCCGGGCGCCGACCTCAGAGGATGAAGCGCGACAGGTCTTCGTCCTGGCTCAGGGCCTGCAGGCGGCTGTCCACGTAGGCGGCGTCCACCGTGATGGTCTGGCCCCCCAGGTGGGCCGCGTCGAAGCTGACTTCGTCGAGCAGGCGCTCCATGACCGTGGCCAGGCGCCGTGCGCCGATGTTCTCGGTGCGCTCGTTGACCTCGTAGGCAATGTGGGC
>CAZKDU010000141.1:0-5610 GCA_964551485.1 uncultured Burkholderiaceae bacterium | reverse complement strand
GGAGCACGCTCAACACCGCCTTCGTGATCCTGTACGAGGCCCAGAACACCACCACCGAGCAGATGAAGATGGTCCTCACGCGCATCGGCTTCGGCAGCCGCGCCGTGGTCACCGGCGACGTGAGCCAGATCGACCTGCCCAAGGGTGCGATGAGCGGCCTGGTCGAGGCCGAGCAGGTGCTCAAGCGCGTGAAAGGCATCGCCGTGACCCGCTTCACCAGTGCCGACGTGGTGCGCCACCCGTTGGTGGCGCGCATCGTCGACGCCTACGACCGCAAGCGCACGCCGCGCAGCACCGCCTGAGGCATCGCCCCCCACAACGCTCCTGAAATCAGAGCACACTCTCCAGCATTGACAAGGGCTCAGGCCCGATTTGATTTTTCATTGCCATGGCCCTGCACCCGCTCCAGCTGTCCCTGCAATTCGGCGCGCTGACCGACCCCGTGCCGCACCGCGCGGCGCTGCCGCGGCACAAGGTGGCGCGCTGGATCCGCCACGCGCTGCAAGCGGACGGCGAGATCACGGTGCGCATCGTCGACGCCGACGAGGGCCAGGCCCTGAACCGCGACTACCGGCACAAGGACTACGCCACCAACGTGCTGACCTTCGACTACGCGCAGGCGCCGGTGGTCATGGCCGACCTGGTGCTGTGCGCCCCGGTGGTGGCGCGCGAGGCCGCCGAGCAGGGCCGCACGCTGGAGGCCCACTACGCCCACCTGCTGGTGCACGGCACCCTGCACGCCCAGGGCTGGGACCACGAAACCAGCGAGGCCGACGCCCAGGCCATGGAGGCGCGCGAGACCGAGGTGCTGGCACGCCTGGGGTTTGCCAACCCCTACGCCTGAGCGCCCGGCGCGCCACCGGCCGGGGAGCACCCGGGGGCCGCCCCTCAGACCCGGATGATGTCGCCCTTGAGGGCGTACAGGATGGCTACCACGTCCTTGCGGGCGTCCTCGGCCACCCGGTTCTTGTCCAGGGCCCCGACGATGTCGTCCATCACCGCCAGGTACTCCTGCTCGCTGATGTTCATGCCCCGGTGCGCCGACACCATGTCCTTGCCGGTGTAGGCCACCGGCCCGCCGGCGCCGGCGCTGAAGAACTCCAGCGCCATCTTCTTGAGTCGGCCCAGGTCCTGGACATGCTCGAAACGGGTCTTGACGATGGGGTTGGCCAGGTGCGCGGCCACCACGTCGTCGACAATGCGGGCCAGGCCGTCGGCCCCGCCCAGGCGCTGGTACAGCGTGTTGCTCATGGGATGCTCCTTGTCGTTGCAGGCGCTGGGGCCGCACCCGCACAAGCGGCCCGGCCCCGGCGCCTGCACCGACCATAGGCCGCTGCCACCCCGGCCGCTTGGAGGTCCGGTGGAGATGGCGTGGAGGTTGTGTGGCAACCGGGCCGCGCCCTATCATGCGGGCGTCCACCCACCACCCAACCACTGAGGCGCCGGTGCTGCTGACTTTCGGGGATTGCGAACTCGACACCGCGCGCTTCGAGCTGCGCCGCGCGGGACAGGTGCAGGCGGTCGAGCCCCAGGTGTTCAGCCTGCTGCTGTACCTGGTGCAGCAGCGCCACCGCGTGGTCGGCCGCGCCGAGCTGCTGGACACGCTGTGGCCAGGCAAGGTGGTTGGTGAGTCGGCCCTGAGCAGCTGCGTCAAGGCGGCCCGCCGTGCCATCGGCGACGATGGCACGGCGCAGCGCGGCATCGCCACAGTCCAGCGGCGCGGCTACCGCTTCGTGGCCGCGGTGGCCGAGCCCCGCGCCCAGGCCAGCACGCCGACCTGGCCAGAGGCCCACGCCCCACACACCGTCCCCACCGGACCCCGGCGCGCCTCGATCGCGGTCATGCCGTTCGCTCAGCCAGGGGGCACGACCGCCGCGCCGGGCGGCCTGGCCGACGCCCTGGTGCACGACGTGATCACCCGGCTGGCGCAGCTGCGCAGCCTGTTCGTGATCGCCCAGGGCAGCGTGTTCGCGCTGCGTGACCAGGCGGCGGACCCGGGTGCGGCGGCGCGGCTGCTGAACGTGGACTACGTGGTCACGGGCTCGGTGCGGCACGAGGCGCAGCGCCTGGCCGTGAGCGCCGAGCTGGTCGAGGCCGGCAGCGGCCGCATCGTCTGGACCGAGGTGTTCCGGCACCACTGCGACGCCGTGCTGCGCGTGCTGGAGGAGATCGGCCACAAGGTCGTGGCCTCGGTGGCCAGCGAGGTCGAGGCGGCCGAGCGCCACCGCGCCCTGCTCAAGCCCCCGAACTCGCTCAACGCCTGGGAGGCCCACCACCGCGGCCTCTGGCACATGTACCGTTTCACCCAGGCCGACAACACCGCGGCGCGGCAGTGGTTCGAGACCGCCCTGCGGCAGGACCCGGCCTTCGCCTCGGCCCATGCCGGGCTGTCGTTCACGCATTTCCAGGACGCCTTCCAGGGCTGGACCGCGCGGGCGCCAGCCACCGAGCGCGCCTTTGCCGCCGCCTGCCAGGGCCTGGCGGCCGATGACCGCCACCCGGCCGCGCACTGGGCCATGGGCCGGGCCCTGTGGCTGCGCGACCAGCCGGCGCACGCGGTCCAGGAACTGGAGCGGGCAGTGGACCTGAGCCCGAGCTTTGCCATGGGCCACTACACCCTGGCCTTCATCCATGCGCAGAGCGGTGACCCGGACACCGCGATCGCCTGCGCCGACCGTGCGCGCCAGCTGAGCCCGTTCGACCCGCTGCTGTTCGGATTGCTGGGCGCGCGCGCCCTGGCGCTGCTGCGCCAGGAGCGCTTCGCCGAGGCCGCCCACTGGGCCACCCAGGCCGCAGCCCGGCCCAACGCGCACCCGCACATCCTGGGCATCGCGGCAGTCAGCCTGGCCCTGGCTGGCGAGCTGGACGCGGCCCAGGCCCAGGCGGTGGCATTGCGCCGGCAGCGGCCGCACTACAGCGCCAGCGACTTCCTGGCGGCCTTCCGTCTCGAACCCCATGGCGCGGCCCTGTTGCGGCGCGGGGCACGGCTGGTGGGCCTGGCCTGAGCCGGCGCGTCGGCGCCTGGGGACGGTCGCACCAGGGCATGCCCCAGTGCGCTCAGGCCCCGGCGGCCACGCGCAGCGGAATGGTGAGCGGCCCGTCGTTGACCCGGTGCACCTGCATGTCGGCGCCGAACTCGCCGGTCTGCACCACCGCATGGTGGGCGCGCGCCCAGGCCACGGCGTGATCGAAGAGCCGGCGCCCGTCCCCGGGCGCGGCGGCGGCGGTGAAGCTGGGGCGGTTGCCGCCCGAGGTGTCGGCCGCCAGCGTGAACTGGCTGACCAGCAGCAGGCCGCCGGCCACGTCCTGCACGCTCAGGTTCATCTTGCCGGCGGTGTCGGCAAAGATGCGCAGCTTGAGCAGCTTGGCCAGCAGGCGCTCGGCCTGGGCCTCGGCATCGCCGCGCTCGGCGCACAGCAGCACCAGCAGGCCGGGGCCGATCTGCCCGGTCACCCGGCCCGCCACCTCGACCCGCGCCTCGCGCACCCGCTGCACCAGGGCCAGCATCAGATCAGGTCCTTCGGATCGTCGAAATGGGCTTCCACGTCGCTGGGCAGCAGCTGGATGCTGGCGCGCAGGCCGGGCACGGCGCTCATCAGGGCCTGCTCGACGCTGGTGCGCAGCGCCGCCGCGCGCCCCAGCGTCCAGCCCGCGGGCATGTGCATGTGCAGGTCGACGAAACGGCGCTGCCCGGCGCGCCGGGTGATGACGTGGTCGAAGCGGATGGTGGAGTGGCGAAAGCCGTCGAGCACCTGCCCGATCCGGGCCAGGGTGTCGGCATCCAGGGCCGGGTCCATCAGACCATCGGCGGCCTGCCAGATCAGCAGCACCCCTTCACGCAAGATGTTGACCGCCACCAGGATGGCCAGCAAGGGGTCCAGCCACAGCCAGCCTGTGGCGGCCGCGGCCAGCAGCCCGACCACCACACCGGCCGAAGTCCACACGTCGGTGATCAGGTGGCGTGCATCGGCCTCGAGGGCCACCGAATGGTGACGGCGCGCCTGGCGCAGCATGGCCCAGGCCAGGCCGCCGTTGAGGGCCGAACTCACCATGGCCAGCCCCACCCCCAGACCCACCGACTCCAGCGGCTGGGGCGACAGCCAGCGGTGCCCGGCAGCCCAGACGATGCCCATGGCCGCCACCGCGATCAGCACCCCTTCAAAACCGCTGGAAAAGTACTCGGCCTTGTGGTGGCCGTACGGGTGCTCGGCGTCCGGTGGGCGGGCCGCCACGGCCACCATCCACAAGGCAAACAACGCCCCCGCCAGGTTGACCAGCGACTCCATCGCATCGGACAGCAGGCTCACCGAATCGGTGACCCACCAGGCCCCCAGCTTGAGCACGATGGTGGCCATGGCCACCAGGACAGAAAGGCGCAAGTAGGCATTGATGGACATGGGGCCATTGTGCCCGGGCCGCATGGCACACACGACCGGGGCCCATCGCACCCACCCGGCGCCTTCGGCAGGCACCAAGGCGCTTGTCGGGCACCTGGCTGCGCCGCTACGATGGGCCTGGGGAAACGTCCCCACCCATTGACGAGGAGATCACCATGCCCGCACTGCTGCCCCCCACGATGCACCGCCCCCTGCGCTGGCTTCTGGCCGCCCTGGCCTTGGGCACCACCGGCCTGCTGCTGGCCCAGGCCCCCGGCATCAGCCGCACCCTGGTCGGCCGGGCCGACGTGTCCGTGCCCGGCCGCGAGGCCGTGGTGGCGCGTGTGGAGGTGGCCCCGGGCGCCCGGGCCGGGCGCCACACCCACCCGGGCGACGAGATCAGCTACGTGCTGGAAGGAGAAGGTCAGCTGCTGATCGACGGCCAGCCGCCGCGCACGGTGCGGGCGGGCGAGTCGTTCGTGATCCCGGCCGGTGTGGTGCACGACGCGCACAACGCCGGCGCCACCCCGATCAAGCTGCTGGGGGTCTACGTCGTGGAAAAAGGCCAGCCGCTGGCCAGCCCGGCACCCTGAGCAACGGCGCCCGGGCCGCCGCCACCGGCCAGGCGGATGCGGGGCGACCTCAGGCCAGGGTGACGCGCGCGAACTTGCGCTTGCCCACCTGGACCACGTAGGTGCCAGCGGCCAGCTTCAGGCCCTTGTCGCTGACCACACCGGAGTCCACGCGCACGCCGCCGCCGTCGATCAGGCGGCTGGCCTCGCTGCCGGACGGCGCCAAGCCGGCCTGCTTGAGCAGGGCGCCGATGCCCAGCGGCGCACCGCCGAGCGCCACCTCGGGAATGTCGTCGGGCACGCCGCCCTTGCTGCGGTTGGCGAAGTCCTGCTCGGCCGCATCGGCCGCAGCCGCCGAGTGGAAGCGGGCGGTGATTTCCTTGGCCAGGGCCACCTTGGCGTCCTTGGGGTTGCGGCCGGCGGCCACCTCGGCCTTGAGCGCGGCGATGTCGGCCAGGCTGCGGAACGACAGCAGCGTGTACCAGCGCCACATCAGCTCGTCGCTGATGGAGAGCACCTTGGCGAACATGGTGTTGGCGTCTTCGCTGATACCGATGTAGTTGTTCTTGCTCTTGGACATCTTCTGCACGCCGTCGAGCCCTTCGAGCAGCGGCATGGTCAGAATGCACTGCGGCTCCTGGCCGTATTCGGCCTGCAGGTGG
>CAZKDU010000140.1:0-5610 GCA_964551485.1 uncultured Burkholderiaceae bacterium | reverse complement strand
GCGTGGACACCGAGATGATGGCCGTGGCCCACCCCGACGACCTGTTCATGCACTGCCTGCCCGCGCACCTCGGCGAGGCGGTGCACGCCGAGGTGATAGACGGACCGCAGACGGTCGTCTGGGACGAGGCCGAGAACCGCATGCACGTGCAGAAGGCGCTCATGGAGTTCCTGCTGCTCGGCCGCGGGGCCTGAACCCGCTCTGGCCAGCGGACCGCAACCCCCTACGGACTCGCTGCGCCGGCCATGCCCAGCATGGCCCCACTCAGCCCCTGGCGCCGGCCCGCGCCAGCCACTACAGTGGGCCGGTGCGCCGCCCGCGGCGCCCCCCGTGAGGAGCCCGCCATGCGCCCCCTGCCCCGCCCACCCTGCCTGCCCACCGTCCTGAGCCCTGCCATGCGCCTGGGCCGACCCCGCCGTGCCCACACCACCGGCCAGCTGCGCTGGCTCGTGCCCGCGTGGCTGCTCGCTGCTGGGTCAGGCCGCGCTCGAATTCCAGGCCGGCGGCCAGCTGCGCTTCGACGGCGAGCCCATGGCCTACAGCCTGCAGGGCAACCAGATCATCGTGCTGCAGCAGGGCATGCCGCGCCCGCACGCCTACGTGCTGCGCGGCACCACCCTGCTGCTGACCACGCCCGAGGGCCTGGCCCTGCAGTGTGTGCAGGCCGCGGGCCGGGCCGGCGGCGCGGCCGGGCTGGGCGGTGGGGTGATCCCGGGCTTGGCCACCGGGGCCTTGCCGGGTGCCCTGCCCGGGGCGGTGGTGCCGGGCGTGCCCAACGGCTCGCTCACCCCCCTGCTGTCGGGCCTGCTGTGCGGCTCGGCCGGGGTCAACCACCGCAGCGGCAGCACCCAGCGCCACACCCGCGTGCACTTCGACGGCCAGGGCAGCTTCAGCACCGGCGGCGACACCAGCTTCAGCGTGCCTTCGGGCTATGGCAACGGCCAGGCCGCGACCGATGGCGGCAGCTACCAGGTGACGGCGGCACAGCGCGGTGCGCCCATCCGCATCCGCTGGGCCAGCGGCGAGGATGACCAGGCCGTGGTGCACCATGTGGTGAATGGCCGCATCGTCGAGATCCAGTACGGCACGCTGCTGCTCGGCATGGGCCTGTGCAACCACTGAGGCCCTTGCACACGTGAAAAATGCCCCCTGAACGACCGCACCCGTGTGCTGACCCAGCACCAGCCCGCCCCACCTGCCAAGCCCCTTTCCAGCTCACCCATGACCACCCCCGCCACCGCCCTTGACCCCTGCCTGACCTGTGGCGCCTGCTGCGCCAGTTTCCGCGTGGACTTTGCGGTGCACGAGCTCGACACCCAGGGCGGGCACGTGCCCGATGGCTTGGCGGTGGAGGTCAGCGACCACACCTGCCGCCTGCGCGGCACCGACCACTCGCCGCCACGCTGTGCCGCCCTGACCGGCCGCGTGGGCGAGCGCGTGGCCTGCGGCATCTACGAGTGGCGGCCCTCACCCTGCCGCGAGTTCGAGGCCGGCGGCCCCGCCTGCGAGACCGCACGGCGCCGCCATGGCCTGGCCCCGCTGCCGGCCTGAACCCCCCAGACCCCAAGGCCAATGGGCTTCCAGCCCTTGCCACATATGGCACCAGCGCTCCTCATTTCATAGCATGTCGGCCGACGCAGGGGCGCAACCGATGGCATGGCAGCCCCACCCCCGCAGCCCCGCCTGAGCCGACACCGCCACACCCCCGGTTCCCGGCCGACGCTGCCGCCGCGCGTGCGGGGCAGGTCCACCGGATCGGGCCGCCCCGGCCAACCCGCCTGTCGGCCTAACACCCGGCCCGGCAACGCGGCGGCCGGGCCACGGGCAACTGCGCGACAGCGCGCGGCGGCATCTGGCGCTAGGCTGCGGGCTGGCCTGACCACGGGGCTCCCGCAGTGCCCCGCCCCCACCTTCTCCACCTGCTGCCCCCACGGCCACGCACAGCCCCTCACACAGCCGCCCTCGATCCTCCCGCACCCATGCCCCCGACACCCCCCGCCCTGCCCGACCCCACACCGCTGCCGCCGCAGGCCCCGCCCTGCCTGCCCGCCCCGGCACCGGCATTGGCCCCACGCCAGGCCTGGGCCATGCTGCTGGCGCTGTGCGCGGGCTTTGCGCTGAGCCAGGCGTTCCGCACCGTCACGGCCATCCTGGCCGGTGGCCTGCAGGCCGAGTTCGGCCTGTCGGCGCCGGCCCTGGGGGTGTTCGCCGGGGCCTTTGCCTTCGCATTCGGGGCCATGCAGGTCTTCATGGGGGTGGGCATCGACGTCTATGGCCTGCGCCGCACCGTGCTCTGCGCCTTCCCGCTGGCGGTGGCCGGGGCCATGCTGTCGGCGCTGGCGCCGGGCTACGGCACGCTGCTGGCCGGCCAGGTGCTGATCGGTGTGGGCTGCGCGCCGGCCTTCCTGGTCTGCACGGTGTTCATTGCGCGCCATTTCCCGGCGCGGCGCTTTGCCTTCGTCTCGGGCATGGCGCTGGGCCTGGGCGGCCTGGGCATGCTGTTCACCGGCACGCCGCTGGCCTGGCTGGTGCAGCAGTCGTCCTGGCGCATGGGCTTCGTGGCGCTGGCCGGGCTGTCGGCGCTGGCCTGGGGGCTGATCTTCTGGCGCGTGCACGAGCCGCGGCCGCCGGCCGGCCACGCCGCGCGCGAGCCGCTGGGCGTGGCGCTGCGCGGCTTCGGCGCGCTGTTCCTGCTGCCCCACACCTGGGGCATCGTGCTGCTGGCGCTGGTGACCTACGCGTCCTTCCTGGCGCTGCGCGGGCTCTGGCTCGGGCCGCTGCTGACCGAGCGCCACGGCTTCTCGCTGGTGCACAGCGGGCACGTGGCGATCGGGGTGTCGCTGGCCTCGCTGCTCAGCCCCGGCGTGTTCGGCCGGCTCGACCCCGGCCCCGCCCGGCGGCGGCGCTGGCTGCTGGCCTGCACCGTGGGCATGGCCGGGCTGTTCCTGGCGCTGGCGTTCTGGCCGCTGGCCAGCGCCAACGTGGCCTGCGCGCTGGCCGTCGGCCTGCTGTCGGGCTACATGGTGCTGCAGTACGCCGACGTGCGCTCGGCCTACCCGGCGGCCCTGACCGGGCGCGCCATGGCGGTGTTCACCATGGCCATGTTCCTGGGCGTGGCCCTGGTGCAGGCCGCCACCGGCGCAGTGGCGGCGCTGGCCCAGGCCCAGGGCGTGGAGCCGCAGCGTGCGGTGATGGCCAGCATCGCCGCCCTGCTGGTGCTGGGCGCACTGGCGTTCCGCGGCCTGCCCGCGCCCCCACCGCCTTGACCGGGCTCATGACAAAAACTGCCGCCAGCCCTTACCACAGCGGGTGAACACGCTCTTCTTTTGATAGCAATCTGGGCCCAGACCCCGGCCTATGCCCCGCCGGGGCGGACACGGGGCGGGCCCATGGGCAGCCCCAGAGCCAGGGAGGGTCACCACGAAGCGGCCAGGGCTGGTGGCAGGCCAGGCCCTGCCGGTGCGGCTCAGCCGGCGGGCGGGCCGCCGCGGTACAGCCAGGGCTGGTCGAGCAGGTGCGGGCCGAGCAGGCGCAGCGCCAGGTCGCGGCCCCAGCGCAGCGGCCCGCGGGCGTGGAACACCTGACCGTTGCGGCGCGCGCGCGCCTGCACCCGGGCGTTGCGCTGCCAGCGGTTGAGGGCGTAGCGGCGCAACCGGGTCGGCACGTCCAGCGCGTCCATGGCCAGGGCCCGGCCGAGTTCGGCGGCGTCTTCGATGGCCATGCCCGCGCCCTGCGCCAGGTAGGGCCGCATCGGGTGGGCAGCGTCGCCCAACAGGGCCACCGGGCCCCGCGCCATGGCCTCGGGGCCACTCAGCGGGGGGCGGTCGTGCAGGGTCCAGAGCTGCCACTCGGGCAGGGCACGCACCAGGTCCTGCAATGCGCTGCAGGTGCCGGCCAGGGCGCCGTGCAGGTCGGCCGGGTCGGCGCGGCGGTCCCAGTGCTCGCCGGTCTGGTGCTGGCGGCCGTGCACGATCACCACCACGTTGAGTGCGGCGCCGACCTGCACCGGGTACTGCACCACGTGCAGGCGCGGCCCGAGCCAGACCGTGACCTGCTGGCTGCGCAGCGCGGCCGGCAGCGCGGCCTGCGCCTGCAGGCTGCGGTAGGCCAGGTGGCCGGTGGCCGGTGGCGGCGCGTCCGGCCCCCAGTGCGCGCGCACCCGGCTCCACAGGCCGTCGGCCCCAACCAGGGCGTCGCCCTCGACCTCGGTGCCGCTGGCGGTGCGCAGGCGGACCCCGTCGGAGCCGGCCCACACGCCGGCCACGGGCGTGTCCAGGTGGCAGTAGAGCGCGGCCCGGTCCTGCGCCTGCAGCCCCTGCCACAGCAGGCGGTGCAGGTCGGCGCGGTGCAGCGTGGCGTAGGGCGCGCCGTAGCGCGCGGGCATGTCGTGCAGGGCCAGCATGGCCAGCGCCTGGCCGCCGGTGGCGCTGCGCACCTGCAGCCGTTCGGGAAAGGCCGCGACCGCCTGCAGCGCCGCGCCCAGGCCCCAGGCCTGCAGCAGCCGCACCACGTTGGGCCCAAGCTGGATGCCCGCGCCCACCTCGCTGAAGGCCGGGGCACGCTCGAACAGGCGCACGTCCCAGCCGGTGCGTGTGGCCGCCAGCGCGGCCGCCAGCCCGCCGATGCCCCCACCCACCACCAATGCCTGTGTCGCCATGGCCACCATTGTGCCGCCCGGGGTGGTGCCGGTGCCGGTGCCGGTGCCGACAGCAGGCGACGGGCGGCTACAGTCTCGGCCCATGGACGTGGTGTACCAAGACGAGGCTCTGATCGCCCTGAACAAGCCGGCCGGCCTGCTGTCGGTGCCCGGGCGCGGCCCGGACAAGCAGGACTGCGCCATCCACCGCGCGCTGCCGCACTGGCCCGACGCGCGCGTGGTGCACCGGCTCGACCAGGCCACCTCGGGCCTGCTGCTGCTGGCGCGCGGGCCGGCCATGCAGCGCGCCCTCGGCCACCTGTTCGAGGGCCGGGCCGTGCACAAGCGCTACCAGGCCGTGGTCTGGGGCCGGCCCGCGGCCGCGCAGGGCGAGATCGACCTGCCGCTGGCCGCCGACTGGCCACGCCGCCCGCTGCAGAAGGTCGACCCCGAGCACGGCAAACCCAGCCTCACGCGCTGGCAGCTGCTGGCGCACGACGCGGCGCAGGCCACCTCGCGCCTGGCGCTCTGGCCCGAGACCGGGCGCAGCCACCAGCTGCGCGTGCACCTGCTGGCCATCGGCCACCCGATCCTCGGCGACGCCCTGTACGCGCCAGCGGCAGTGCAGGCGCTGGCGCCGCGCCTGCTGCTGCACGCCGAAGACCTGGCCCTGGCGCACCCGGCCAGCGGCCAGCCGCTGGTGCTGCACGCGCCCTGCCCGTTCTGAGCCCACGCGCACGTGCGGGGCCGCCACTGAACCTCGGCGCGCCAGGCCTGGCACGGCCCTCGCTATCATGGGACACATCATGTTGCAGATCTCCAAACTCATCGCCGGCGGGCAGGGGCTGGCCCCGGTGCTGGTCCGGCGCGCCGCCACTGTGGAACTCGACTGGGACGTGCGCCAGAAAAGCCGCTTCGACGCCACCGACAGCCAGGGCCGAGCCCTGGGCGTGTTCCTGCCGCGCGGCAGCGTG
>CAZKDU010000139.1:313-5673 GCA_964551485.1 uncultured Burkholderiaceae bacterium | reverse complement strand
CCTCTTCGGTGCCGGCGAACATGCCGCCCATCATGACGCTGCTGGCGCCGGCCGCAATGGCCTTGGCGATGTCACCGCTGTAGCGAATGCCGCCGTCGGCGATCAGCGGCACGCCCGTGCCCTTGAGCGCCGTGGCCACGTTGTCGATGGCCATGATCGGGGGGACACCCACACCGGCCTCTATGCGTGTGGTGCAGATCTAGCAGGGCCCGATGCCGACCTTGACCGCGTCGGCCCCGGCCTCGGCCAGGGCCAGGGCGGCCGCGCCGGTGGCGATGTTGCCGCCCACCACGTCAATCTGCGGGTAGTTCTGCTTGACCCAGCGCACGCGGTCGATCACACCTTTGCTGTGGCCGTGCGCGGTGTCCACCACGATGGCGTCCACCCCGGCCTTGACCAGGGCCTCCACGCGCTCCTCGGTGCCCTCGCCCACACCCACCGCGGCGCCCACACGCAGGCGGCCGGCGGCATCACGCGCGGCATTGGGGAAGCTGGTCTGCTTGGCGATGTCCTTGACGGTGATCAGGCCCTTGAGCTCGAAGTCGTTGTTGACCACCAGCAGGCGTTCCAGCTTGTGTTTGTTCAGCAGGGCCTTGGCGTCCACCAGGGTGGTGCCGTCGGGCACGGTGATGAGCTTCTCGCGCGGCGTCATGATCTGGCTCACCGGCACGTCGTAGCGGGTCTCGAAGCGCAGGTCGCGGTTGGTGACAATGCCCACCACCTTGCCGGCGTCGCACACCGGGAAGCCACTCACGCCCAGCTGCTCGGACAGTGCCAGCACCTGGCGCACCGTGTGGTTCGGGGTGATGACCACCGGGTCGCGCAGCACACCGCTCTCGTAGCGCTTGACGCGTGCCACCTCGGCGGCCTGCTGCTGGGCCGTCAGGTTCTTGTGCACGATGCCCATGCCGCCTTCCTGGGCGATGGCGATCGCCAGGCGCGCTTCGGTCACTGTGTCCATGGCGGCGGACACCAGCGGCAGATTCAGCGTGATGTTGCGGGAAAATTGGGTGGAAAGCGAAGTGTCCTTGGGCAGGACCTGGGAGTACGCCGGCACCAACAACACGTCGTCGAAGGTGAGCGCTTTTCCAAGAAGGCGCATGTGAAAGCTCCAAAAACCGGATTGTACCCGCGTCGCGGCCGTGGCACGGGACCTGCGTCCGCCATGGGCCCGGTCTGCGGCGCTACACTGGGTCCATGAAACGCCCTGCCCTGCACGCCTTGCTGCTGGCCTGTGGCCTGCCGCTGCTGTCTCCGCTGGCGCTGGCCCAGTGGCACTGGATCGACCACAGTGGCCGCAAGATCTACAGCGACCGGCCGCCGCCGCCCGACGTCCCGGATGACAAGATCCTGCGTCAGCCCTTGGTGGGCAGCCCTGGCGCCCTGCCGGTGCCGCTGCCCTCGGCCACCATGCCCGGGCCTGGTGGTTTGGGCACGGGCCAGCCGCCCGCCGCCATGGCCTCAGCGCCCGAACCGCTGCCCAAGGCATCGGGCCGTGATGCTGCCCTGGAGACCCGCAAGAAGCAGACCGAGCAGGCCGAGGCGGCGCGCCGCAAAGCCGCCGAGGAGCAGCAGGCCCAGGCCCGCGCCAAGGCCCAGGCCGACAACTGTGCGCGGGCCCAGCGCAGCCTGGCCACGCTGCAGTCGGGGGTGCGCATCCGCCAGACCAATGCGCAGGGCGAGCGCGAAGTGCTCGACGACACCGCCCGTGCCGCCGAGCTGGCGCGGGTTCAGGCCATTGTGGCCAACGACTGCCCTTGAGTCACTGCTGAGCCTGCGCAAGGCCCGCTCCCATGACCTGTGGGGTTCATGGCTGCCTGGCACCTTTGGCGCTGCCTCTGTGCCAAGGAAGCCTGGCTGGCTCAATAACCCGCTTTGCCACCAGGCCGGCGCCGCGCAAACAGGCCGGTGCCCCGCGTGCCCTGGCGGGCGAAGCGCTCGCGCCGCGCGACCTTGGGGTCCACCCGCAGCGGGCGGTACAGTTCCACGCGGTCGCGCTCGTGCAGCACCGTGTCCAGCCGTGCCGCACGGCCCCAGATGCCCAGGTCGGCCTGGGCTGGGTCCAGCTCAGGGCATGCGGTCAACAGGCCGCTGGCGGCCAGGGCCTGACCCAGGGTGCTGCCGGCTGGCAGGCGCAGGCTGACCTCGTGCACCTCGCGCGGAGCCGGGGCGTAGACCACGGTGACCGACACCCAGGCCACTGCCGCCGGGCCGGGCTCAGCCATAGACCTGCTCGGCGCGTTTGACGAAGGCGTCGACCAGGCTGCTGGCGATCCGGTCGAACACCGGGCCCACCAGGGCGGCAAGTGCGCCGTTGTCAAAGCCATAGTGGAGTTCCAGCTCGACGCGGCAGGCGCGCTGGCTGGTGTCGCCCAGCGGGTGGAAATGCCAGCAGCCCTCGAGCTTGGAGAACGGGCCGCTGACCAGGGCCATGCCCACTTCGCGGCCGGGCACGTGGCGGTTGCGGGTGGTGAAGGTCTGACGGATGCCGCTGAAGGCGATGCCGACCTCGGCGGTCATGCCGCCGTCGTCTTCGGTCAGCACTGAGGCGTGGTCACACCAGGGCAGGAACTGCGGGTAGCGCGCCACATCGGTGACCAGCGCGAACATTTCTTCGGCGCTGTACCAGATGAGGACGGACTTGTGTACGGTTTTCATAAAATACGCGAAACGCGGGCGCCATTGTAGGGAGGGCTTGAATCCTCTTGCGGTTTCCCTCACCTCAGACCATGGCCAAAAAACCCGACACCCCTGCCCGCATCGCCGACAACAAAAAAGCCGCCTTCAACTACTTCTTCGAAGAGCGTTTCGAGGCCGGCATGGTGCTCCAGGGCTGGGAGGTCAAGGCGGTGCGCGAGGGCAAGGTCCAGCTCACCGACGGCTATGTGGTGATCCGCAGCGGCGAGCTGTTCATCATCGGCTGCCAGATCAACCCGCTGAAGACCGCCTCCACCCACGTCAACCCGGACGCGGTGCGCACCAAGAAGCTGCTGTTGCACAAGGATGAGATCCGACGCCTGACCGGCAAGGTCGAGCAAAAGGGCTACACCCTGTTGCCGATCAACCTGCACTGGAAGAACGGCCGCGTGAAGTGCGAGATCGCATTGGCCAAGGGCAAGGCCGAGCACGACAAGCGCGACACCATCAAGGACCGCGAAGGCAAGCGCGAGGTCGAGCGCGCCATGAAGCAGCGCCACCGCTGAGAGGCGCGCCAGCCCAGTGAGGCTTTTTCTGGCCCGGGCCGGAAAGCCATGGCCTTGTGGGCGCTCCTGGCTCAGGCCAGGTGGCGCAGCGGGTGGGCATGGGCCGGCCAGGGGCTGTCGAAGAACGCTGCCACCTGGGCTGGGCGCACGTCTTCCAGCCGCGTGTCCTGCCAGCGTGGCTGGTGGTCCTTGTCGATGGCCAGGGCGCGGATGCCCTCCACGGTCTCGCTGGGCGCGCCGTCCGGCCGCCGGAAGCAGTGGCGCACCAGGTCGCGCTCCATGCGCAGGTCCTCGGCCAGGCTCAGCGAACGCGCGCGCCGCACCTGCGCCAGCACCACGTGCAGCATGAGCGGCGAGCGCTGGCGCAGCTGGGCCAGGGTGGCCTGGGCCCAGTCGCTGCCGTCGGCCTGCAGGGCCTGGGCAATGGCCGGCACGTCGGGCGCCGAGAAACAAGCATCAATTTGGCCCCAATCCCTCGCCATATGGCCCTCGGTTGCTATGAAATGTGTAGCAATCAGGTGCTCGGCCGCGGCCCCGCTGTCCAGGCCGGGGTTGGCCAGGGCCTGCCACAGGCTGACCTGCTGGGCGCTGGCCACACGCCCGTCGGCCAGGCCCACGGCCACGGCCTCGTCGGCGCCCAGTGCCTGGCCGGTCAGGCCCAGGTACTCGCCCCAGCGGCCCGGGCAGCGGCTCAGGAAGTAACCACCCCCCACGTCGGGGAACAGGCCGATCTGGGTCTCTGGCATGGCCAGCTTGCTGCGCTCGGTGACCACGCGCAGGCTCGCACCTTGGGCGATGCCCATGCCCCCGCCCATGACGATGCCGTCCATGAAGGCGATGAAGGGCTTGGGGTAGTGGTGGATCAGGTGGTTGAGCTGGTACTCCTCGGTGAAGAAGTCCTCCAGCGCCGGGTCACCGGCCAGCGCCGCCTGGTGGAAGAAGCGGATGTCGCCGCCCGCGCAGAACAGGCCGAAGGGCTGGGGTGCGGCCTCGGGCGTGGGCCCTTTGCCCATGCCGCGGATGGCCACGGCCAGCACCTGCGGGTCGTCGCGCCAGGCCAGCAGCCGGGCCGTGAGTGCGCGCACCATGGGCAGCGACAGGGCGTTCATGGCGCGCACGCGGTCCAGCGTGAGAAGGCCCACGCGGCCCGGGCATTCGGCGTGCAGCTCGGCCGGCGCCGCGGCGGTCGTACCGGGTGGAGGCAAGGCGTTCGATGAGGTCATGCGGGGTCTTTCCATCCCAGGGTTTCTTTGGCCACCAGGGCGCCGATCACCAGCACGCCACCGGCCAGCACATTGGCCGTGGGCACTTCGCCTGCGCCCAGCCAGGCCAGCACGATGCCGAAGATCACCTCAAGCAGTGCCAGCAAGGCCACCTCAGGGGCTTTCAGCACCTGGGCGCAGAGCACCGCCAGCACACAGGGGATGGCGAGCTGCACCAGGCCAAGCAGCGCCAGCCAGGCCACGTCGGCACTGGTGGCAGCGAAGGGCCAGGCCAGCGGTGCGGTGAACAAGGTGGAGAGCAGCGCGCCCACCAGCACGCTGGGCACCAGGTCGGGCCGCTCGCCCTGGCGCTGGCCGTGCTGCACCACGGTCCACTGCACAGCGCCGGCCAGCGGCACACACAGGGCCACGGCGCAACCGGTCCAGGCGCCGGGCGGGCCGTTCAGCAGCTCGCTGCCGTACATCCAGCCCAGGCCCAGGCCAGCCACCACGATCGCGCCCCAGGTGCGCGGCGGCAGGCGCTGGCCGATGAACAGCCGCGCACACAGCGCAGTGAGCAACGGGCCCAGCGACATGGTGACCAGCACGTTGGCCACGCTGGTGAGCGTGAGCGCGACCATGAAGGCAGTGAACATGACGGACCAGCACAGGCCCGACAGCCAGAAGGCGTGGTGGCGCCAGTGCAGCCGTGTGAACACCCTGCGGCCCTGCCAGGCCGGAAGGATCAGCAGCAGCGACAGCGCGGTGAACAGGCTGCGCCAGAACGTGACCTCGAAGCTGCGCGCGCTGTCCAGTTGGCGCGTGACCACGCCGGCGATCGACCACATGGCCGTTACGGCGACCATCAGGGCCACGGCGTGCCGGTGGCGCAGGGTCATGGCAGCAGGCGCGCAGCGGGCCGGCGGTCAGCCTTCGCGGCTGGCGCGCTTGCGCT
>CAZKDU010000139.1:0-303 GCA_964551485.1 uncultured Burkholderiaceae bacterium | reverse complement strand
GTTCAACCGGCCCCCGCCCGCTCGCGGTCCTTGGCCGCCCGCTCCGCCTTCTTGCGCTGGCTCTCGTCGAGCAGCTTCTTGCGCAGGCGCACGCTCTTGGGCGTGATCTCGACCAGCTCGTCGTCCTCGATGAACTCGACACCGTATTCGAGGGTGAGCTCGATCGGCGGCGTGATCTTGATCGCATCTTCTTTGCCAGACACGCGGAAGTTGGTGAGCTGCTTGGTGCGGGTGGCGTTGACCACCAGGTCGTTGTCGCGGTTGTGGATGCCGACGATCATGCCTTCGTAGACGGGATCGTTG
>CAZKDU010000138.1:5379-5693 GCA_964551485.1 uncultured Burkholderiaceae bacterium | reverse complement strand
GCGTCGGCGTGCGGGTGGTACATGCAGCTGCCGGGCCGGCGCGCCACGAACTCGTAGACGAAGGTCTTGCCCACCGGGATCTGCGGCTGGGTCAGGCCGCCCACGCCGTCCATGCCGTTGGGCAGGCGCTGGCCATGCCAGTGGATGGTGGTGGGTTCGGGCAGGCGGTTGGTGACGAAGATGCGCACGCGGTCGCCCTCGACCACCTCGATGGTGGGCCCGGGGCTTTGTCCGTTGTAGCCCCACATGTTGACCTTGAAGCCCGGCGCCATTTCGCGCACGAGCATGCCGTCTTCGGTTACGTCGATCACGGC
>CAZKDU010000138.1:0-5369 GCA_964551485.1 uncultured Burkholderiaceae bacterium | reverse complement strand
ATCTCGCGCACCACGGGCTCGGCCACCAGGTGGAACTCCTTGACGCCCTGGTTCATGCGCCAGGGCAGGGTCCAGCCGTTGAGGGTGACCACGGGCTGGTAGGGCGGGCCGCCGGGCGGCTGCAGCGGCGCGGCGGTGCCGGCGTGGGTCTGCAACACCGGCTCGGGCAGGGCGGCCAGGGCCACACGGCTGACGGCGGCGGCGCCCAGTGTGGCGGCGGCCCCGGAGAAGAAATGTCGGCGGTCCATGCTCAGTGTCCTTGGGGGGTGGCGGGGTCGGCGGGGCTGGCCTGCAGCGCCGAGAGCGCGCCGGGCGAGGTGCCGGTGAGTGCGGTCTGCAGGTCGGTGTCGGCCAGCCAGAAGTCGCGCTGGGCCTCGATGGCGGCGTTCACGCTCAGCACCTGGGCGCGGGTGTCGGCCAGCAGGTCCCAGACGCTGGCCAGCATGCCGTTGTAGCGCAGCAGCAGCTCGTCGTTGATGAAGCGGCGCAGCGGCACCAGCTCGTCGCGCTGGTGCTGCGCCAGGTCGTGGGCGGTGCGCCAGCCGTGGTAGGCCTCGCGCGCCTCCGAGCGCGCCAGCACCGCCACACCGGCCACGCGGGCCTGGGCCTGGCGGTACTGGGCCTGGGCGCGGGCCTGGCGCGCCTGGCCCGCGTCGAACAGCGGAAGCGGCAGGCTGATCTCGGCGCCGCGCCGCGTCTCGCGCGTGCCGCTGGTGCGGTCGAACTCGGTGCTGTGCTCGACCTGCAGTTCCAGCGCGTTGACGTAGCCGGTCACGCGCACCAGGCCGAGCGAGCGCGCCACGGCGGCCGACTCGTCCACGGCGGCGCGCACGTCCAGGCGCTCGCGCAGCGCGCGCGCCTCCACGTCGTCCTGCGCGGCCAGTGTGGCCGGCAGCTCGGGCAGGCGCTCGGGCAGCGTGAAGCCGGTGTCCGCGCCCCACAGGCCGAGCAGCCGGGTCAGGCGCTCGCGCTCGCTGAAGGCGGTGTGCCGGGCGCGTGCCAGCTGGGCCGTGGCCTCGGCCACGAAGACCTGTTCGCGTGCCTGCTGCAGCCGGCTCCAGTTGCCCACGCGTGCCATGCGCCGCGCCAGCTCGCTGCCGGCCTCGGCAGCCTCCTTCACGTCGGCCAGGTAGCGCACGCTCTGCTGCGCGGCCACGGCGCGGACCCAGGCCTTGCGCGTGTCGGCGGCCAGGCGCAGCACCTCCTGGGCGGTGCGCAGCCGGGCCAGTGCGTGCTGCTGGCCCTGCCATTCGGCACGCCAGGGCAGGGTCAGCAGGCCCAGCACGTTGAAGCTCAGCAGGCGCTCGATCTCGAGCTGGTCGCCCTGGGTGAAACGGCCCAGCGCCAGGTGCGGGTTGGGCAGGCGGCTGGCCTGCACCCGCTCGGCGTCGCTGATGCCCAGGGCTGCCACCGCGGCCTGCAGCTGCGGGTTGTTGAGCAGGGCCACGCGCACCGCGGCCTCGGCGCTCAAGGGCTGCGCCAGCAGCGGGGCCAGGGCGGCCCGCACGGCCTCGGGGTCGCGCGCGGCCAGCGCAGCGTCCACACCGGCCGTCTTGCCGGCGGTGAGCTGGTTGAGCGCGGCCAGGTCGGCCTCGGGTGAGACGCTGGCGCAGCCGGCCAGCAGGCCGGCGACCAGCCAGGCCCCGAGGCGGGCGGGCGGTCGCAGCGGCCAGAAGGGGGGTGGGGTGTTCATGGGGCGCTCCGCTTGGGGGCCGAGGGGGCGGGGGGCGTGGCGGCAGGGCGGGCTGGTGCGCCAGCTGTCGGTGGGGCCGCGTGGCCATGGGGCATGTGGTGCCCGGCATGGCTGCCGTGGTGCCCATGACCGGCCGGATGACCCCCATGCCCAGGAGGGGGAGTGTGGTGGCGGTGTCCGCCCGCTTGGGCTGGGGTGCCAGGGGGCTGGTGGGCGGTGGCGGGGCGGGCCGGCGCCGAGGCGGTGGCCATCGGCGCCCCGACGGCCTGGTTGGCCTGCGCCCAGGGCTGGGCCGTGTCCTCGGTGGTGGCCGGGGTGGCATCGAACACCGATTGGTAGGACACCGGGGGCACAGGCTGGCCGGGGTCGGCCACGGCCGGGCGGGCCGCAGCGGCCGGCTGCTGGGCCTGCGCGGGGCGGGCACTGGCCAGGCCCAGGGCCAAGGCCAGGGTGAACAAGGCGCCCGGGAACAGGGCTGGGGTCCACCGGGGAGCCGGTGGACGGGGGGCGCCGAGGCGCCCGGTCACGGTTGGGAACATCACGATCTCCAGGGAAGCGGGGTCACCGCGGCGGGGCCGGCGGTGGACGGACTTCGGGTGGGGAGATCAGGCGATGGGGGGCTTGAGCAGGGGCGTGGGCAGGGCGCTGGTGTCCTGCGCCTGGGCGTGCCGCGGCAGGGCCGCGGGCGCGGCGGCGGGCAGGGCCAGCACGGGTTCGGCCTGGGCCAGCAGGTTCAGGTGGCAGGCCTGGCAGTGGCTGCAGGCGTTGCCGGCGCTGTCCATGGGCGCGGCAGTGTCCTGCGGGGCAGCGCTGTCGCTGGCCGAGGGTTCATGGCAGGGCATGGCCATTGGCGTGGTGCTGGCACCAACCGCTGATTGGGCGGTGCCGTGCAGCCACTGGCTGGCAAGCTGCTGGGCCATGGCGTCGCCCAACCCACCACGCAGGGCGAGCAGCACGACCAGACCCAGGAGCAACCAGCGACGCATGGCCTGCATGATAGCGGGCGGCTCCGGAAAGTTCCCACCGCCGTGGCGCGTTCGTTCGGTGTGGCCCGGTGACGGCAGGCCGTGCTCAGGACGGGAGGGCGGCCAGGCGCAGTTCCGCACGCGCCTGGCGCAGCACCGCCCAGCCGCTGGCCAGGGCCAGCGCGGCCATGCCGGCGGCCACCAGCAGGTCGGGCCAGGCGCGGCCGCTGCCGAACACCCCCAGGGCCGCGGCCAGCACGGCCAGGTTGCCCAGGGCATCGTTGCGGCTGCACAGCCAGACGCTGCGCAGGTTGGCGTCGCCGTCGCGGAACGCGTAGAGCAGGGCGGCCACGCCGAGGTTGGCCAGCAGGGCCAGGCTGCCGACCCAGCCCATGGTCAGGGCCTGGGGGGGTGCCCCGTAGCGCCAGGCCCAGGCCGCACGCGCCAGCACAACGCCGCCGAAGGCCAGCATGCACAGGCCCTTGAAGGCCGCCACCCGGGCGCGCCGCTGCAGCGCCTGGCCGAGCACGGCCAGTGACAGGGCGTAGCTGGCGCTGTCGCCGAAGAAGTCGATGGCGTCGGCCAGCAGGGCCACCGAGCCGGCCTGCCAGCCGGCCGCCAGTTCCAGCACGCACATGGCGGCATTGACCCAGAGCGCCAGCCAGAGCACGCGGCGCTGGCGTGCCGAGTCGGGCGGGGATGGGGGCGCGTGGTGGTGGCAGGCGTGGGACATGGAGGCTTTCTGGGTGGGGGGTGAGGCCCTGGGGCCGGTGTGGCGATTGCAATGCCTGTAGCCACTCCAGGGTCAAGCGCGTAGCATCCAAATCCCTGTGGCCACTGAGGACATGCCATGCCCGACACCGCCCCTGCCCTGATGAAGATCGGTGACCTGAGCCGGGCCACCGGCGTGGACGTGGAGACCATCCGCTTCTACGAAAAAACCGGCCTGCTGCCGGCGCCGGGGCGCAGCGCCAACGGCTACCGCGCCTATGGTCCGGCGCACCTGGAGCGCCTGGCTTTCGTGCGGCACTGCCGCGCGCTGGACATGCCGCTGGCCGACGTCCGGCGCCTGCTGGAGTTTGCGGCCGAACCGGGCGCGGCCGGGGCCGGCATCGAGGCGCTCATCGACGCCCAGCGCGCCCGTGTGCAAGCGCGCCTGGTGAGCCTGCAGGCGCTGGCGCAGCAGCTCGACCACCTGCGTGCCCGGTGCGATGCCGACCACCAGGCCCACGCCTGCGGCATCCTGCGGGAACTGGTGGCCGCCGCCCATGGCGAGGCCTGCGCCTGCCATGCGCCGCCGCGGGCCTGAGGCCGTGATCCGGACACGTGCGGGGTGATGCACCGGCCCCTGCTCGCTGGGGCAGCGCAGGCGCCGGGACGGGGGCCGCGCCGAGGCCAGGCGCGGGGCGGTGGACGGGTGGTGGCGACGGGTGTGGCAGCCGGCGCGAAGGCTGCCGCAGGACCGGCCTCAAGACCAGCGCGGGCTCAGGCGTCGCCGAGCTGGGCGCCGGCCTTGTCCAGCCACATCTGCAGGCTGTCAAGCAGGTCGGTCTGGCTGAACGAGCAGCTTTCCTCGCTGAACAGGGCGCTGGACTCGAGCCGGTCCAGCAGGTTGTGCAGCACCTCGGCGTAGCGTGGCGGCAACTGCGCGAGCAGGGCGTCCTGGGCGCGCGCCGTGGCGCTGAAGGCGTGCACGCGCGACGGGTCCTGGCGCAGTTGGGCCAGGGCGCTGGCCAGGGGGGAGAGCAAGGGGTGCATGGCGTGACAGCAGAAGAAGGCAGGCGAGGCCCCGATTGTTCCATGTGCCGCGCAGGCCCCGTGCCGACCCGGCGGCCTGGCCCGGCGTGGCGCCCGGCCTGCACGCCATGCGTGCGGCCACGCGGCGTCGGCACGGGCGCCTGGCGGCGGCGCTGGCGGGTTCGTCCCTGCAGGTTCGCTCCCTATAATCCGCGGCACATCCACTACATTCCAAGAGGTTCACCGTGAAAGCTGCTGTGTCCGCTGTGCTGCTGAGCGTGTTGGCGGTGGGTTGCGCCACCAAAGACTATGTGAACGAGCGCGTGTCGACCGAGGGTCTGCGCCTCGAGTCCTCGATCAAGTCGCTCGACAGCGCCGTGCGGGCCCAGGAAAGCCGCCAGGCCGCCACCGAGGGTGAACTGGCCAACACCTCCAAGCTGGCCCAGGAGGCGCTGGACCGCGCCAACGCCGCACAGAAACTGGCCGAAGGCAAGATGGTGTTCGAGGCCGTGCTCAGCGACGACCAGATCAAGTTCAAGACCGGCAAGTCCAGCCTGGCGCCCGAGGTGCAGGGCGCGCTGACCGAGTTCGTCAACAAGCTCAAGACCGACAACCGCAGCGTCTACATCGAGATCCAGGGCCACACCGACAGCACCGGCTCGCACGCCGGCAACAAGGTGCTGGGCCTGCAGCGCGCCGAAGCCGTGCGCGACTACCTGCACGAAGCTGGTGTGCCGTTGCACCGCATGAACGTGGTGTCCTACGGCGACGCCCGTCCTGCGGTCAAGAGCAGCAAGCGCGCCGACCGCGCCCAGAACCGCCGCGTGGTACTGGTGGTGCTGGTCTGAGCCGGTTCACCGCTGTCTCTACCAGGGGCCTGCGGGCCCCTTTTTTCATGGGCGCGGGGTGGGGCGGGCGGGGGTGAGGGTGAGGGTGAGGGTGAGGGTGAGGGTGAGGGTGAGGGTGAGGGTGAG
>CAZKDU010000137.1:0-5735 GCA_964551485.1 uncultured Burkholderiaceae bacterium | reverse complement strand
AACAGGCTGGAGAGCACCTGGATCTGGAAGTTGGCGCGCAGCTTGGCGCCGTCCAGCAGGGGCTGCAGCACGTCGAGCACCTGCTGGGCATCGCGCGACAGGTCGTCGAACTCGCGCCGGATGTCGAAGTGCATCACGATGCGCACCATCGTGTCGAGCAGGCTCTCGCGCGTCGGGTAGTAGGCGCGGTAGGTCGGGCGCGAGCTGGACTCGGTGTTCTCGATGTACTCGGTGCTGACCGCCGGGCGCACGAAGATGAAGTCGTTGTGGAAGTAGCTGGCGTGCAGGATCTTGGCCGACACCGAGTTGAAGAAGGTCTCGGCCAGCTCGGGCTGGTGGTGGTTGACCAGCAGCCCGATGAAGTGCAGCTTGACCTGCTGCCACACGTCCATGGGCTGCTCGCCGGCTTTGAACTCCTTTTCCAGCCGGGTCACGCACTCGCGCACTCGCAGGTCGTAGAACTCGATGCGCTCGCGCTGGCCGCGCTGCTGCGCGTGCCAGTCCATGGTCTCGAAGCGGTGCTTGGCGCGCGCCGACTCGGTGCGGAACAGCCGGTAATGGCGGTTGAAGCCATCGGCCATGGCCTTGGCAATCTCGTAGGCCAGCAGGGAGTCCAGGCGCTGCGGGAACATCGGCGTCACTCCAGCACGGGGGGCGAGATGCGCGGGTAGCGCTTGAGGGCGTCGCGGTACACGTCCACCACCTCGTGCGGGCCGCGCATGCTCACGCCCAGGTCCTTCACCAGGCCGTTCTTCAGGCCATAGCACCAGCCGTGCACGGTGACATTCTGGCCACGCGCCCAGGCGTCCTGCAGCACGTTGGACAAGGCCACGTTGCCGACCTGCTCGATCACGTTCATCTCGCACAGGGCGTCTTCCATCTCGGCCACGGGCAGGTGGTCGAGGCGGTAGCGGTGGCGCAGCTTGACGTCGTGCACATGGCGCAGCCAGTTGTCGACCAGGCCCACGCGCAGGCCGCGCAGCGCGGCCAGCACACCGCCGCAGCCGTAGTGGCCAACCACCATGATGTGCTCGACCTTGAGGTGGTCCACAGCGAACTGGATCACCGACAGGGCGTTCAGGTCGGAGTGCACGACCACGTTGGCCACGTTGCGGTGCACGAACACTTCGCCCGGGTCCAGGCCGGTGATTTCGTTGGCAGGCACGCGGCTGTCGGAGCAGCCGATCCACAGGTACTTGGGAGACTGCTGGCGCGCCAGCTGGCTGAAGAAACCGGGACGCTGCTGCTCCATGCGGGCAGCCCAGACGCGGTTGTTGTCGATCAGGTGTTGCAGTGAAGAAGTCATGACGGAATCTTAGCCGCCCTGCGGGTCAGGCCTGCGCAAGCCACCCGCGGCAAGGCGCCAACGGGCGCGTGCGCCGGGGCGTTCAGTCGTAGGTCTTGGCCACCGGCACCAGGGTCTGCTGCATCACGGCGCAGGGGCTCAGGCGGCCTTGTGCGTCCACGTGCGCGAGCTCGGCCGTGGTCACGATGACGCGACGCCCGGCCTTGAGCACACGCCCGGTGGCGCGCAGCTCGCCGCCCTGGAAGCTGTTGAGGAAATTGACCTTGTACTCCACCGTGGTCACCTCCATGCCCTCGGGCGCCACGGTGAGCCCGGCGTAACCGCCGGCAATGTCGGCCAGCGCGCCCATGGCGCCGCCGTGAAAACCGCCCTGCTGCTGGGTCACGCGGTCGGAGTACGGCAGCGCGATCTCGCACAGCCCGGTCTCCACCCGCAGCAGGCGCGCGCCCAGGTGCTGCATCAGGCCCTGGCGCGCCAGGCTGCGCGCCACCCGGTCGAACAGCGGGTCAGCGGCGGTGGCGCTCATGCGCCCTCCTCCAGCTTGGGGCGCGCCTTGGCGGCGGGCTTGGCTTCGGCCGCCTTGGCCTTGGCCGCGGCCTTGCTGTCGGTCTTGAGCAGCAGGGCCCGCGCCTCCTTCTCGTGCACCTTGATCTCTTCCAGGTTGGCCACCAGCTCGGCCATCTGCGACTCCAGCGCCGCGCGGTGCTCGGCCAGCACAGCCAGGAATTTGCGCAGCTGCGGCCCGGTGTCGCGCGGGCTGTCATACATGTCAATCAGGTCCTTGGCCTCGGCCAGGCTCAGGCCCAGGCGCTTGGCGCGCAGCGTGAGCTTGAGGCGGGTGCGGTCGCGCGCGGTGTAGACGCGGTTGCGCCCGCCCGGGCCGGAGCGCTCCGGCTGCAGCAGCCCCATGTCTTCGTAGAAGCGCATGGCGCGGGTGGTCAGGTCGAATTCCCGCGCCAGGTCGCTGATGGTGTAGGTGGTGGCCATGTCTGCGTGGATGTCCCAGGTCTTGAAAACGGGATTGTCGCCAAGCCGCTCTGCAGTGCGGCCGCAAGCCACCTACAATGCCTTGGTATTGACGTTTACGTTAACGTCAATTATGACGGAAAAGCCCCCGCATGAACACCCTGGAACAGCAGCTGCACTACCCCCTGGGCGACACCCTGCCAGGCCCCGGCTCCACCCTGGAGGTGGCCCCCGGCGTGCGCTGGCTGCGCATGGGCCTGCCGTTCGCGCTGGACCACATCAACCTCTGGCTGCTGCGCGACCGGCTCGACGGCCCCGACGGCCCGCGCGAGGGCTGGACCGTGGTCGACTGCTGCGTCACCCGCGACGAGGCCAAGGCCCAGTGGGAGCAGGTGTTCGCCAGCCAGCTCGACGGCCGGCCGGTGCTGCGCGTGCTGGTCACGCACATGCACCCCGACCACATCGGTCTGGCGCACTGGCTGTGCGAGCGCTGGAACGCGCCGCTGTGGATCAGTGCCACCGACTACACCGCCGCGCGCATGGCCAGCCAGAGCACCACCGGCTTCGGCGGCGACAGCGCGGCGCGCTTCTTCGCCGCGCACGGCTTGCGCGACCCGGAAGCACTGGACAAAATCCGTGCGCGCGCCAGCTACTACCCGGGCATGGTGCCGGCGGTGCCACCGAGTTTCCGGCGCCTGATGGACGGCCAGGCGCTGCTGGTCGGCACCCACGCCTGGCGCTGCATCAGCGGCTACGGCCACGCCCCCGAGCACATGGCCCTGCACTGCGAGGCCCTGGGCCTGCTGATCAGCGGCGACATGCTGCTGCCGCGCATCTCCACCAACATCAGCGTCTACGACATCGAGCCCGAGTCCAACCCGCTGGCGCTGTTCCTGGACTCCATCGACAAGTTTCTGCCCCTGCCCGAGCCCACACTGGTGCTGCCCTCGCACGGCCAGCCGTTCCGCGGCCTGCACACGCGCGTGGCCCAGTTGCACGCCCACCACCGCGAGCGGCTCGACGAGGTGCTGCAGGCCTGCCGGGCCCGGCCCCAGAGTGCCGCCGATCTGCTGCCACTGCTGTTCAGACGCCCGCTGGACCTGCACCAGACCACCTTCGCCATGGGCGAGGCGGTGGCGCACCTGCACATGTTGTGGTTTGCCAGCCAGGTGCAGCGCCGGCAGGGGGCCGACGGCGTGTACCGCTTCGGCGCAGCCTGAACAGAGCGCCACCGCGCAGGCCGCCGCTGCGCCCCCCCCGCCCAGACTCACGCCCAGGGCGGCAGCACCACCTGCTGGAGCTGCTGGCGCAGGGCCGCATGCTCGGGCAGCACCTCGGCCACCACCGCCCAGAAGCGCGGGCTGTGGTCCATCACGCGCAGGTGGCTGAGTTCGTGCACCACCACGTAGTCGATCAGCGCCAAGGGCAGGTGGATCAGGCGCCAGTTCAGGCGGATGCTGCCGTCGTTGCGGGCGCTGCCCCAGCGGGTGCTGGCGCTGCTGAGCGTCAGGCGGCGCCAGCGCACCCCCAGCCGGGGCGCGAAATGGTCCAGCCGCTCGCCGAACAGGCGCCGGGCCTCGTGCTGCAGCCAGGCCTGGGTCGCCTCGCGCAGCAGCGCCGGGCTGGCCTCGGCCGGCAACGCCAGGCGCAGCGTGGCCGGGACCGCGTCAGGCTCGGCGGGCTCGACCCGGTGCGCCCCCCGGGCCAGCGTCGGGTCAGGCACCAGGCGCAGGCCCTGGCCCAGGAACGGCAGGCACACGCCGGCGCGCCAGTCGATGCGGGCCGCGGCCAGCTGCTGCTGGCGCTGCTGCGCCTCACCGAGCTTGCGCACGACCCAGCGCGCCTTGTCCTGCAGCACGCGCTCGACCTCGGCCAGCGTGGCCCAGCGCGGCGCGCTGACCACCAGGCCCTCGGCCCCGACCGTCAGGCCGATGCTGCGGCGCCGGGCGCGGCGCAGCGCATAGCCGACCCGCACCGCGCCCAGCACGGTGCTGTGGCGGGCGTCCGGGTGCCGGTGCTCGACCGATGGCGGGGCGCTGCCGGCCTCGGGGGCCAGGCCTGAGCGCGGCGACCCGTCGGGCGGTCCATGCGGCGGCACAGGGGATGGGGGGCGGACCGGTCGGCCCGGGCGGGTGGCCCGCACCGGCGGCACCAGCCCCCCGGAGCCTGCAGGCACAGGCAGGCCCTGCGGGGCGGGCTCGGCCAGCGCACAAGGCGAGGCCCCTGCGGGCACCGACGGCCGGGCCGGCGCCGCGGGGGAGCGGTCGAACAGGTCCAGGGTGAGCTGCAGCAGCCGGTGCATGGCGCCCCAGTGTAGGGGGTGTGGCCGGGCCAGCCGGCCCGGCTCAGCGGTAGGCCTCGGGGTCGAGGCGGCGCATCTCAGCCTCGATCCAGGCCTCGACCTCGGCCATCAGCTCTTCGGGCTCGCGGCCCACGCTGGGGATGGGCTTGCCGATGGAGAAGTCCACCACGCCCGGCCGCTTGATGAAGGCCTTGCGTGGCCAGCACTTGGCGGAGGTGACGGCGATCGGGATCACCGGCGCGCCGGTGGCCACGGCCAGCCGGGTGCCGCCCAGCTTGTAGGTGCCCTTCTGGCCGCGCGGGATGCGGGTGCCTTCGGGGAACATGATGACCCACACGCCCTGCTCCAGCAGGCGCTTGCCCTGCTCCACCACCTTGGCGAAGGCCTGGGCGCGCAGGCTGCGGTCGATGTGGATCATGTCCAGCCGGCCCATGGCCCAGCCGAAGAAGGGCACGTAGATCAGTTCGCGCTTGAACACATAGGCCAGCGGGTGCGGCATCAGCGTGGGCATGGCGAAGGTTTCCCAGGTCGACTGGTGCTTGACCAGCAGGATGGCCGGGCTTTTTTCACCGAGTGGCAGGTTCTCCATGCCAGTGACGCGGTTCTGGATGCCCAGGATCAGCGTGCCGCCCCGGGTGGCCATGCGCAGCCAGGTCACGCATTGCCAGTACAGCGTGGTGCTGCTGACCACCAGCGACGAGGCCAGCATGTAGAACGACCAGGGGATCACGGTCACCAGCATCCAGAGGGCGTGCAGAACGGAGCGAATCAGGGACATGCCAAAACCTCAGGGTACTTCAGGGCATCAGCCCTTGTGGGATATGGAAAGTTTGCTATCAAAACAGAAGCAACCGGCTCACGCGGCCGGCGCGGCTGGCGCACCCGCCGGGAAGGAAGGGGCCGCAGGCGCCTCGCGCGCCAGCAGGTGCGCGGCAAAGGCCGCCAGGTCGGCGTGCACGCGTGTGCCGGGCGGGAAGCCCTCGGACAGCGGCCGGTCGCGCCAGGCCTCACCCTTGCCGGTCAGCACCAGGTGCGGTTCGCAGCCTGCGGCGGCCCCGGCCTGCAGGTCGCGCAGGCTGTCGCCCACCGTGGGCACGCCACGCAGCTCGATGCCGTAGCGCTCGCCGATCTGCTCGAACAGGCCGGGCAGCGGCTTGCGGC
>CAZKDU010000136.1:0-5740 GCA_964551485.1 uncultured Burkholderiaceae bacterium | reverse complement strand
GGCAGGTCGGGTGGAACTGGATGAACTCCATGTTGGCCACGCGGCAGCCGGCGCGCCAGGCGGCGGCGATGCCGTCGCCGGTGGCGCTGTCGGGGTTGGTGGTGTAGAGGTAGACCTTGCCGGTGCCGCCGGTGGCCAGCACGGTGTGCGGGGCCGACAGCGTGACCACGCGGTCGGTGGCCTCGTCGAGCGCGTACAAGCCCAGGCAGCGGTCCGGGCCGTGGTGCCCGGGGTCGAGCTTGCGCGCGGTGATCAGGTCCACGAGCACGTGGTGCTCGAGCAGGGTGATGTTGGGGGTGCGCCGCAGCTCGGCGATCAGGGTCTTCTGCACCGCCGCGCCGGTGGCGTCGGTGGCGTGCACGATGCGGCGCTGGCTGTGGCCGCCCTCGCGCGTGAGGTGCAGCTCGCCCGGGTGCTCGCTGTCCTCGGAGAACGGCACGCCGAGCGCGCGCAGCCAGGCGATGGCGTGGGGCGCGCCTTCGACCACGGCGCGCGTGGCGTCCAGGTCACACAGGCCGGCACCGGCCACCAGGGTGTCGTTGACATGCTGCTCCAGGCTGTCGTCCTGGCCCAGCACGGCGGCCATGCCGCCCTGGGCCCAGGCGCTGGAGCCGTCGCCGAGCTCGCGTTTGGTGAGCAGCGCCACGCGGTGGCTGGGCGCCAGGTGCAGGGCGGCGGTGAGGCCGGCCAGGCCGCTGCCGACCACGATCACGTCAAAGTTCTGGGATGCCACGGTGTGTAGGGGGTCCGGTCAGGCCACGGGCTGGGCCTCGCCCAGCCCGGTCGGGGTGTAGGCCAGGCGCACGTAGATGGGCGCGAAGGCCTCGGCCTGGGTGATGTCGATCAGGGTTTCCTTGGCCAGCTCGAGCAGGGCGATGAAGGTCACCACCAGCACGGGCGAGCCGAGGCTGGGGTCGAACAGCTGCTCGAATTCGACGAAGCGCCGGCCCTGCAGCTTTTTCAGCACCAGGCTCATGTGCTCGCGCACGCTGAGTTCCTCGCGCGTGATCTTGTGGTGCTGGACCAGCTTGGCGCGCTTCAGGATGTCGCGCCAGGCCTCCTGCAGGTCGACCACGTGCACGTCGGGAAAGCGCGGCTGGAGCGACTGCTCGATGAACACCTGGGCCCGCACGAAGTCGCGGCCAAACTGCGGCAGCCCGTTGAGCGTGGCGGCTGCGAGCTTGATGCGCTCGTACTCCAGCAGGCGGCGCACCAGCTCGGCGCGCGGGTCCTCGGGCTCCTGGCCCTCGGCCACCTTCTTGGGCGGCAGCAGCATGCGCGACTTGATCTCGATCAGCATGGCCGCCATCAGCAGGTACTCGGCGGCCAGCTCCAGGTTGCGGCTGCGGATCTCGTCCACGTAGGCCAGGTACTGGCGCGTCAGCCCCGCCATGGGGATGTCGAGGATGTTGAAGTTCTGCTTGCGGATCAGGTAAAGCAGCAGGTCCAGCGGGCCCTCGAAGGCCTCCAGGAACACCTCCAGCGCATCGGGCGGGATGTACAGGTCGGTGGGCAGCGCAAACAGAGGCTCGCCATAGAGCCTGGCCACGGCCACGTGGTCCACCACCTCGGGCATGCCAGGCAACGGGGCGGCTGCCGCGTCGGGCAGCGGCAGGGTGGACGGGGTGGAGTGCATGCTGCTATCAAATCAGGAGCTGCAGAGACCCATTTGGCAGGGGCTACAGCCTGATTTGATCAATGGTCTGGCTCAGCTGCGGGTCTGGTAGACGTAGGGTTGCTGCGGCACGCGGGCCTCGCTGTACTCGGCCTGGGCTGCGCGGTCCTGCGGCTTGTCCCAGAGCAGGGCGCGACCGGCGCGTTGCTCGGCCTCCAGCGTCGGGCGCTGCTGCTTGAGCTCGCTGATGAACTGCGTGGTGTCCGACTGGTAGTCGGGGCGGCGGAAGATGTGGGCAATCGACATAAACTGGCCTGTGTGCGGAATTTCCGCAATTTTACCGGGGCAACACATGTGGAGAAGGACACTGGGCATGGGACTGCTGGCCGCCGTGCTGGGGCTGCTGGGCTGTGACAGCCAGCGCATCAGCGAACTGGAAGAGGGGGTGTCGACCGAGGCCGACGTGCGCGCGCGCTTCGGCGCCCCCGAAGCGGTCTGGGACGGCGAGGGCGGTAGCCGCGTCTTCGAGTACAACCGCCAGCCCCAGGGGCACCGCAACTACATGATCACCATTGGCCCGGACGGCAAGATGAGCGCGCTGCGCCAGGTGCTGACGCCACAGAACTTCGCGCGCATCCGGCCCGGCATGCCCATGGAGGACGTGCGGCGCCTGCTGGGACGGCCCATGAAAGTCACGCCGTTCCCGCTCAAGCACGAAACCCACTGGGACTGGCGCTACCTCGAGGCACCCAACACCTCCATGGTCTTCACCGTGGTGCTTGACGGCGACCAGCGCGTGCTGCACAGCGGCAGCACGCTCGAAGTGCCGGTCAACTGAACCCTGAACACCCGCGAGCCCGGCGCGCCGGCCCCAAAAATAAGGGGTGGTGCGTCGCACCAACCCTGAAACTCCTAGGCAAGGACACCACGGAGCACTGAAGCAGAGTGGCGCAGCCCGCAGGGAGTTTTTTTGCGTCAATCGATGTATATAGTAATATACAACGAAACACGCGTGCAAATCTGCCACGTACGTGTTTTTTATCCACCGTCCGTCACACACAACCTCATAGGGGATTCGCATGGCAAACACCACCACAACCTCGGCACCTGTCGTCACTCAGGCACGTGTGCCATTTTTCACGCCCACGGCCGATCTGCTGGGCGGCCTGCAGGCCGCGGCCGCGGCATCACCACTGGCCCCGGTTGTCCATGCGCTGGCGCCTGCCGCGAGCCAGCTGGGCGGGGTGCTGGACACCGGCAACACCCTGGTGTCCATGGGGGGCGGTGGCAGCGCGTTTGCTGCTGGCGACCACGGCGTGCTGGACCCGCTGGACGCCCAGGCGGCGGGGTTCGGCGGCCAGGTGTTGCTGCCCCTGCTGACGCCGGCGCTCTCGCCGCTGGCCAGTGCTGCCCAGGTGCAGGCCGCGCTGGCCGCTGCAGGCCGGCAGGAAGACTTTGCCACCGATGCCGTGCAGAACCTGCTGGCCAACAACCCGGTGGGCGATGCCGCCGGGCAGCTGGGACTGGGCCTGCCCTCGGTCAACCAGCTGGCGGCCGTGTTGACCAAGGCGCAATCGCTGGCAGGCCCGCTGGCGCCTGCGCTGGGTGCGCTGACCACGGTCCATGGGGCGAATGACGCGCCGCTGCTGCAGCCCACCCAGCAGGCGCTGGCCGCAGCGCCCGCCCTGACCAAGGGCACGCCGCTCGAACCGCTGGCCGCCAGTGGCGCCCCCTTGCTGGCCGAACTCTCCAGTGTGGCTGAGGTCGGCAACACACTGGCCGCGCCGTTGGTCGGCCATGACTTCAAGGCAGCCCACACAGGGACGCTGGACTTCATCGACAACCAGGTGAATGGCGTGGGCCAGCAGACCCTGCTGCCGCTGCTGGACACGCCCGCATTGGCCGGTGCACTGGACCCGGCCATCAGCCATGGGCTGGCACACACCATCGGCGTGCAGACGGACTTCGCGACCGATGGCCTGGAGCGCCTGATGGCCACCAACCCCGCCAGCCTGTTGCCTGGTGGCTTGCCTTCCGGCCAAGCATTGGGCGAACTCTCCAGCCTGGCCGCACCGCTGGCGCCAGTGACGGCGCTGCTGGGGGCTGGTTTGCCCACAGGGGCACTGGCCCCAGTGCTGGGCGCGTTGCCACATTGAGCTTGAAGCCGCTGGGTCAGGCCCACAACGCAGGGTGAAGGTGACTGGGGTCACCGGTCCCCCCTGCATGGGCCGCGCTCAGGTGGCCTGGCGCCTGGCTCGCAGGTCGTGCAGCAGCGGGCGCAGGGTCAACACGCACAGCAGCAGCGCCAGGGGCACAGTGGTCGTGTAGCCGATCAGCTTGAAGCCCAGGGCGCCACCCACCCCGCCAGCGAAAAAGCAGCCGATCAGCAGGGCCTGGAGGCGCAGGCGCTGGCGATTGGCCCGCACCGGTGTGTGACCACTTTGGCGGTTGATGTAGACCAGCTTGCCCAGCTCGATGCCGAGGTCGGTCACCAGCCCGGTGACGTGGGTGGTGCGGATCTCTGCCTTGGAGATCTTGGTGATGACGGCGTTCTGCAGCCCCATGATGAAGCACAGCAGCACCACGGTGAGCGGCAGAAACAGCGGGGCGAACAGCTGCATGCCGGCCCCGAACAGGCCGAACACCAGCAGCGCCACCGACTCCACCAGCAGCGGCAGGCCGTAGGCGCTGCGCAGTCGGCGGCGCAGGCCCCAATTGACCAGAATGGCACAGGCCATGGCCCCAAGCAGGAAGGCGCCTAAAGCGGCCACACCGGCCAGCGCCAGGGCCAGCTGGCCCAGCGCCAGGTGGTCGGCCACCGAAGACAGCACGCCGGTCATGTGCGAGGTGTACTGGCCCACGGCCAGGAAGCCACCGGCGTTGGCCGCGCCGGCCACAAAGGCCAGCACGGCGCCCAGGCGCACATTGGCCTGGGTGGTGCGGTCCACATCTGTCCAACCATGGATGAAGGCGAACATGATGTGGGTGCTCCGGGCCTTCAGTGGATGCGCATGCCCGGCTGTGCGCCCTGCCAGGGTTCCAGGATGTGGATACCGGGGTGGGCTTTTTCGTCGGCGTGGCTGGCGGCCAACACCATGCCCTCGCTGAGGCCGAACTTCATCTTGCGCGGCGCCAGGTTGGCCACCACCACGGTGAGCTTGCCCACCAGCTGCGCCGGCTGGTAGGCCGAGGCAATGCCGCTGAACACGTTGCGTGTTTTGCCCTCGCCCACATCCAGCGTCAGGCGCAGCAGCTTGGTCGAGCCTTCCACCGGCTCGCAGTTCACGATCTTGGCGATGCGCAGGTCGATCTTGGCGAAGTCGTCGATGGTGATGACAGGCGCAATGTCTTCACCACCAGGCACGCGTTTTTCTGGTTCGGGCGCGGCCGGCGGCTCGAACAGCGTGTCAAGCTGCTTCATATCGACCCGCTGCATCAGGTGCTGGTAGGCGCCGATGGCATGGCCGGCCCCCAGGGCCTGCGGTGCGTGGGCCCACTGCAGCGGCGCCACCTGCAAAAAGGCCTCGACCTGGGCGGCCAGCGCTGGCAGCACAGGCTTGAGGTAGAGGGTGAGCAGGCGGAAGGTTTCGATGCAGGTGCTGCAGACCTGCTGCAGCCGGGCCTCCTGGCCTTCTTGTTTGGCCAGCTCCCAGGGCTTGTTGGCATCCACGTACCCGTTGACGCGGTCGGCCAGCAGCATGGTCTCGCGCACCGCGCGGGCGGTGTCGCGCCGCTCGTAGGCGTCGGCGATGGTGGCGCTCTGGGCGCGCAGCAGGGCCAGCAGAGCCTGGCCGTCGGCGTCCACGTCGCCGAGCCGGCCCTCGAAGCGCTTGCTTAGGAAGCCGGCCGCCCGCGAGGCGATGTTGATGAACTTGCCCACCAGGTCGCTGTTGACGCGGGCCATGAAGTCTTCGGCGTTGAAGTCGATGTCCTCGTTGCGGCCGTTGATCTTGGCCGCCAGGTAGTAGCGCAGCCATTCGGGGTTCATGCTCAGCGACAGGTACTTCAGCGGGTCCAGGCCGGTGCCGCGGCTCTTGCTCATCTTCTCGCCGTTGTTCACCGTCAGAAAGCCGTGGACAAAAATCTGGTTGGGCACCTTGCGGCCGCTGAAGTGCAGCATGGCCG
>CAZKDU010000135.1:0-5779 GCA_964551485.1 uncultured Burkholderiaceae bacterium | reverse complement strand
CCTTCGACATGGACTCCACGCTGATCAACATCGAGTGTGTGGACGAGATCGCCGACGCCGCCGGGCGCAAAGCCGAGGTCGCGGCCATCACCGAAGCCGCGATGCGCGGCGAGATCACCGACTACAAGGACAGCCTGCGCCGCCGCGTCGCCCTGCTGCGCGGCGTGACCGTGGCCCACATGGAGCAGGTCTATACCGAGCGCCTGCAGCTCAACCCCGGCGCCGCCGAGCTGGTGGCAGCCTGCCAGGCCGCCGGTCTCAAGGTGCTGCTGGTGTCGGGCGGCTTCACCTTCTTCACCGACCGCATCCGCGACCGGCTGGGCATCAACTTCGCGCGCTCCAACGTGCTGGAGATCGCCTCCGGCCCGAATTGCGGCGAGCTCACCGGCCGCATGGTCGACCAGCCCTGGGGCGACATCTGCGACGGCGCCGAGAAGCGCCGCACGCTGCTGGAAGTGGCCTCGCTGCTGGGCATCGAGCCGGCCCAGTGCATCGCCATGGGCGACGGCGCCAACGACCTGCCCATGATGGGCGTGGCTGGCCTCTCGGTCGCCTACCATGCCAAGCCCAAGGTGCGCGAACAGGCCATGGTGGCGATCAACAGCGGCGGCCTGGACCGCCTGCTGGAGGTGCTGGCCTGAGGCGCAGGGCCGCCCTGTCCGGCAGGCCGGGGCGGTGACCGGCATCACTGTGGCTGGTCCTGGGCCCGCGATAAACTCCGTCGATCACATCAGGGGGCGGGATGAATCAACTGTACAAACTGGGCCTGGCCCTGGGCCTGGCGGCGTCGTTGCTGGCCTGTGGCGGGGGCGGCGGGGGCAGCAGCCCGGCGCCGGCCAGCCGCCAGGTGCTGGTCGGAGACATCTTCGGCAGTGCGGCGGAG
The DNA here is from genome assembly GCA_964551485.1 of uncultured Burkholderiaceae bacterium. Taxonomy (GTDB): domain Bacteria; phylum Pseudomonadota; class Gammaproteobacteria; order Burkholderiales; family Burkholderiaceae_C; genus CAZKDU01. The sequence continues at coordinate 4,896 of CAZKDU010000135.1, read as the reverse complement.
ATCCCCAGTGCCGACATTCAGTCGACCATCGCCTACACCGGCAACTTGCCCACCGCGTACGCGGTGAAAAATGCCGGCAAACAGAACATGCTGGACATGCTGTTCATGTTTCCACCGGGTCGCAAACACGACACCCTGGCCAGTGACGCCGAGGCCCAGTTGATCGCGTACGCCAATGCCAACCCGGGCCTGCTGGTGCCAGGGGTTCGGGTGCTGGTCCTGGACGAGGTCTACTGGAACCCGCCCGACCAGAGCGACAGCAACGCTGTGCTGCAACCCCAGCTCGACGCGCTACAGGCGGCTGTGGCCCTGGTTCGCAAGCACTTGCCGCAGGTCAAGGTGGGCATCACCGTGACCCCTTATGCCAGCTTTGGCCGGCCCAACACCCTGGAGTTCATCAAGCGGGCGGTGGCCTTGGTGGACTGGGTGGGCACCGACCCGTACTGGTTTGGTGACGACACCCTGCTGACCGGTCTGAATGCCTGGTCGCGCGACTTTCACGGCATTGCCAAGGCGGCCCGGCCCAGTGTGGAGACTTGGTACATTGCCCAGGCTTTTCGCCCGCCCACGGGGAGCCTGGCCACATTCAACAGCTACATGGCCACTCAGCTGGGGCATGCCCAGCAGTACGACCACATGCTGTTCTTCGGTTGGCAGTTCGTGTCCGAGCTGGACCCGGCACTGGCTGGCAAGAACTTCCCGGCCGACACCAGACGCCTGTACCAGCCTTACCTGAAACCCTGATCCTCAGAAGCCCAGGGACGCCAGCAGGTCGTCCACGTCGTTCTGCTGCATGGCCTTGTCAGCGGTCTGCGGGCCCTGCAGCTCGTCGTTGACCCAGGACAATTCTTGCGTTGCGTCCGCGGCGTTGGTCATGGTCTGATCGCTCGCGCTGTCCAATAACAGGCCTACCAACTGATCTTCTGTGTGCGAGATGATGTCAGTCACCTTCTTGATCACCTGACCAGATAGATCCTGGAAATCCTGGGCCATCATGATGTCGGTGAGAGCTTCACGTTGGGCCTGGGCAAACGCCGAGCAGCGCTGGGCATAGGCTGCGCACTGGCGCATCAGCCCGCGGGCACGCTCCACCGAAAGATCAGAAGCGTCGGACATTCTCAACAGCGCGTCGGCCAGGTCATCGCCTTGGCTGGCCACACTGTCGCACTCTGGCGTGGCCGCCTCGACCAAGCCCAACACCTTGTTGGCTGCGCTCTCGGTCATCTGCGCCACGTGGTTCAAGCGCTGCCTGGCATCTGGGATTTCGTGCACCACGCGCTGCAGCCCTGGGGCCGTGCCCAGTGCGTTGAGGGCTTCGTGCAGTTCCCGGGCAATGCTGCCCAGCCGATTGAAGGTTTGCGACTGCGTCAGCGGTCTTTCCAGCGAGTTGTCATCCATGTGGCATCAATCCCTAGCATGCCGCGCCTGCCGGGGGATGGACGGGGCACCATCCCAGGCCCCGCCGGCAGGCCTCGTGCTTGTTGTTCGTGTGGTTGTGGGGCTGCCACGGGAGTGGTGTGCGTCCGCCACACAGTCAGGATATCGGCCGTTCCCACACCAACATGAAGGCCTTTCGCGACGCTGAAAAGCGGGGTTTCAATCCCCCATCACCACGCCTTCACGGCGCGGGTCCGCCCCTCCTGTCCAGCGCACGCCTGGCCCTGGCAACCGGGTGATGGCCTGCAGGCCGCTGACCATGTCAGGCTCGCGCACCTCGTGGCCAAGCACCTGCAGTGCCTGCACGGTGGCAGCAGGGAAGCGCCCGGCCTCAAGCAGGCTGGGGGCCGCCACCGCGCCGAAGTTCGGCAGGGCAATCGCCTCCTGCGGCCCCAGGCCCCAGTGCAGCCCTGCGTACAGCACCTTGGTCACGAAATGGATGATCAGTGCGCCACCCGGGCTGCCGGTGGTCATGAACAGTTGCCCGCTGTCGGCATCGAACACCAGGGTGGGGGCCATGGAAGAGCGCGGGCGCTTGCCCGGCTGCACCCGGTTGGCCACGGGCCGGCCGTCGGCCCCGCGGGGGGCAAAGCTGAAGTCGGTGAGTTCGTTGTTGAGCAGGAATCCATGCACCATCTGGCGAGCCCCGAAGGCGTCCTCGATGGTGGTGGTCATGGCCAGGGCGTGGCCGTCGCCATCGACAATGCTGATGTGGCTGGTGCCGCGCTCGGGCTGTTCTGGCATAGGGGCCAGCGCCACGCGGCCACCACCGGGCTGGCCTGGCGGGGTGGCCTTCATTCGGGCCGGGCCAATCAGGCGGGCACGTTCGTCCAGGTACGCCGTGGCCAGCAGGCTGCGCCAGTCGCCCGCTGGCGCGGCCACGAAGTCGGGGTCGGCCAGGTACTGGGCGCGGTCGGCAAATGCCAGGCGCGCCGACTCGGTGTACAGGTGCAGCCAGGCCGGGCCAGGCAGGCCCTCCTGCAGCGGCAGCGCCAGGGCATCGGTTCGCTGCAGCAGCCCCAGGATCTGCCCGATGGCAATGGCCCCGGAGCTGGGTGGTGGGAAGCCGCAGATGCGGTAGTGACGGGCCGCCACCGCATGGGCCACGCACAGTGGCTCGCGCCGCTTGACCTGGTAGCCTGCAAGATCGGCCAAGCTCAGGCGCCCGGGGTTGCCTGGGTGTCCCTGCACCTTGTCCACCATGGCCTGGGCCATCGGCCCCTCCATCAGGCCACGCGCGCCGTCCCGGGCGATCTGGCGCAGCACCTGAGCCAGAGCCGGGTTCTTGAGCCGATGACCCACAGGCCAGGGTTCGCCACCGGCCTGGTAGAAGTAGGCTGCGGCCTCCGGATCGCGCCGCAGGTGCAGGTCGCCCTTGAGCAAGGTATGCAGTCGCGGGCTGAGTGCAAACCCCTGCTCGGCCAGTTGGATCGCAGGTTCGAACAAGGTGGCCCAGGGCAGACGGCCGTGCTGTCGATGCGCTGTCTCCAGCAGCCGCACCGTGCCTGGCACGCCCACAGCGCGCCCACCAACCACCGCGCTCTGGAATGGCATGGGTTGGCCATCGGCCTGCAGAAACAGGGCCTCGTCTGCAGCGGCGGGGGCAGTTTCACGGCCATCAAAGGCCTCGACCCGGCGGCCATCGAAATGCAGCAAAAATGCCCCGCCACCGATGCCGCTGGACTGGGGCTCGACCAGGGTCAGGACCATCTGCACGGCCACGGCCGCGTCCACCGCCGAGCCCCCCTGGCGCAGCACCTGGAGCCCAGCCTCGGTGGCCAGCGGGTTGGCCGTAGCCACCGCATGACGCTCCGCCTGCAGCGGTGCCTGCGCCAGGGCCTGCTGCGTCGAAGCCACCTCGGGCTGCAGGGGACGGCCCACCGCAGGGCTTTCGGGGCCTGTGGCAGGGGTGGCGCAACCCACCACCAGCCAGGCCACCAAGGCCAGGGCACGCCAGCAGCGGGGAAACCAAGTGGTCAGGGTCGTCATGGCAGGCTCCTGCAAATCGGTCAGGGACCCACGTGGCCATGCCCATGGGCACCACCACAAAGGTCCGTCACAAGGTTGGGGAGGCTACGCCTTCTCGGGACCGGGCGCCAGCACCGGGGCGGGATCGGCCCGCCATTCCGGGGGCATGACCAGGGGACGCCAGCTGCGCGTGCGCCAGGCGTCACCCAGCATGTCACGCCATTCGTGGAAGGTCAGCACCAACGGGTTGAGCGAGTGCACGGGCCGCACGATGCCGAACTCCGGCGCCTCCTGCTCGGGCACGAAGCTGCCGAACAGCCGGTCCCAAAGGGTCAGCACACCCGCGTAGTTGCGGTCAATGTACTGGGGGTTGCGCGCATGGTGCACGCGGTGGATGGACGGGGTATTGATGACCCAGCCCAGGCGCCGCATGGCACCACCCCACTGGGTGTGCACGAAGAACTGGAAGCCGAGGTTCAGGCCCACGGCCAGGATCACCCAGTCCGGCGGGAACCCGAGCCAGGCCAGCGGCAGCCAGAACGCCCACATGCCGCTGACCGGGTAGGTCAGGCTCTGGCGGAACGCGGTCGACAGGTTCAGGCGCTCGGAAGAGTGGTGCACCACGTGCGAGGCCCACAGGAAGCGGATGCGATGGCTGGCCCGGTGGAACCAGTAGTAGAGGAAATCCTGCAGCACCAGCAACAGCACAAAGCCCGCGGCCGTGAGCGGCACGACCTGCAGCCCCTGCTGATAGAGCCAGGTGTAGAGCGTGCGCACCATGAGCCAGAGGAAGAAGGTGTCCGACGCCTGGTGCATCAGCGCCAGCGCGGCATTGGACAGCGTGTCCTTGAGGCTGTAGATGGCCGGGTTGCGGCGGCGCCAGTACCAGGCCTCAAACCCGATGGTCAACAGGAACACAGGCCCCAGGGCCAGCAGCACCAGGCCCGGGTCGAACGGCAGGGCGGCAGGGTCGGGGGAAGAAGGCATGCATGCAGTCTAGCCAGACGTTTCCCAACCGCACAGGGGGGTTGCCCGCTGCCCGTGACGCGCAGGCGACGCAGTCGCACAGGGATCCGTGCACTATTCGGCGAAAGCGACCAGCCTGCGGCCATGCCCCCTGGTCAGTGCCAGATCTGCGGGCCAGAATGGGACATCACTTCAGGACCGTCACCATGGAACCCAAGCTCCAACTCCACACCGCCCTGCAAGACCTGCGTGGCGAGCTTCAGCACATCGTGCAATTGGCCACCCTGGTGGTGCACGACCTGCAGGAGCTGCGTGCCAACCTGCTGCTGGTCGAAGACCCGGCCAAACGCGATGAGCTCCAGGCCATGACCGACGCGCTGCTGACGCGGCTGGCCCACCAGCCACCGGAGGCGTGAACAGTCCCGAAAAACGAAACGGGTTGCATCCATATGGATGCAACCCGTTGAAAGAAATGGTCGGCGTGGCGGGATTCGAACTCGCGACCCCTTGCACCCCATGCAAGTG
>CAZKDU010000134.1:0-5798 GCA_964551485.1 uncultured Burkholderiaceae bacterium | reverse complement strand
GCGGATTTCCTTGCGGCCCCAGTCGGCCAGCGACAGGTCGGCAATGGCGCAGTCGGCCAGGAGTTCAGGGGTAAAACGGGCGTTCATGGTTTGCTCCAAAACAAGTTTTGAAAAAACCACTTGGCTGGGGGGCGATGGCACTCACCACACAGACAGTGGGTGAGCGTCGTTGCGAGAAAAGGGTCCGAGCCTCACGCCTGGCGGCGCTGCAACGCTCCTCGGAAATAGGGATTATAGGGAAACGGGCCGGCTTTCGGGCGGCAAGCGTCGGGCAGATCAGGGCTGGATCAGGCCCCAGCGCAGGCCCACCAGGGTCAGCTCGGCCTGGTTGCTGGCGTTGAGTTTCTGCTTCACGTTGTACAGGTGCGTGCCCACGGTGCTGCTGGCGAGCTTGAGGTTCTCGGCGATCTGCGCCACGCTGTGGCCCTGGGCCAGTTGCAGAAACACCGCGAACTCGCGCTCGGTCAGCACGTCCGAGGGGCTGGCTTCGCCCTCGATCTGGGCCAGCGCCAGGCGCTGGGCCAGTTGCGCGTCCACATAACGGCGCCCGGTGGCCACGGTGCGCACCGCGTCGATCAGGGCCTCGGGCGCGCCGCGCTTGGACAGGTAGCCAAGCGCCCCGGCCTTGAACACGCGCTGCGGGTAGGCCGTGGCCTCGTGCGCCGACAGCATCAGCACGCGCACGGCGGCGTCGTGCGCCAGCAGGCGGCGCAGTGCCTCCAGCCCGCCCATGCCGGGCATGGAAATGTCCATCACCACCACGTCGGGCTGCAGCTGCGGGTAGTCGCGGCAGGCCTGCTCGCCGCTGTCGGCTTCGGCCACCACCTTCATGTCGGCGGTGCTCAGCAGCATGCGAAAACCCATGCGCACCACGGCGTGGTCATCGACCAGCATCACGCGAATCATGTCGTCCCCTGTGCCGGGCGCCCCAGCGGCAGCTGCGCCCGCAATTCCGTCCCGCCCCCGTCGCGCGCCAGCAGCTGCAGACCGCCGCCCAGGGCCTCGGCACGCTCGCTGAGCCAGCGCAGGCCAAAATGCCCGGGCCGGCGCCAGTCCCCGGGCGGGCCGATGCCGTCATCCTGCACCCGGACCTGCAACACACCCGCCTCGGCCTGCACCACCAGGCGCACCTGGTGCGCCTGGCTGTGGCGCAGGGCGTTGGTCAGGCCCTCCTGGGCCATGCGGTAGGCCGCCAGCGCCAGCACATCGGGCAGGCCGTCGGGCAAGGCGGCCGCCTCGAACTCGATGGCCAGCGCCGGGTGGCTGGCGCGCGCCCGCTCCACCAGATCGGCCAGGGCGTCGCCCAGGCCCAGCGAGTCCAGCGCCATCGGCGCCAGCCGCGGGATCATGCCGTGCATGTGGTCGTACAGCCGGCCTGCCTCTTCGGTGATGACGCGCGCGGCCTGGGCGGTCTGCACGTCGGCCTGCACGCAGCGCCGCGCCACCGACATGGCCAGGCTGCGGATCGCCGTGACCGACTGGCCCAGCTCGTCGTGCAGGGCGCGGGCGATCTCGCGCCGCTCGGCCTCGATGTGCCCCTCGATCAGCCCGGCCAGCTCGCGCGAGTCGGACAGCCGGCGCTCGGCCTCGTAGGCGCGCCGGTGCGTCGCCAGGTTGTCCTTGAGCACGGCGGTCATGCGGTTGAAGGCGGCGCCGATGGCGCCAGCCTCCTGGCCGCGCAGTGGCGGCAGCACCACCTCAAAATCGCCGGCCTGCAGTCGGTCCAGCCCGTCGACGATCTGTGAGAACGGGCGCAGCGCCCGACCCATGGCCCAGAACACCAGGGCGTTGATCACCAGCAGCGTGGCGGCACCCCCGGCGGCCAGCACCAGCAGGTCGTCCCAGCCGTCGAGCACGGCGCGCGAGGGCTCGGCGTCGATGGTCAGGCGACCGTTGGGCAGCTCGATCACCTGGCGCGAGGCCTGCGGCAGGACCAGGGCCGCGAACCACTCGGGCGCCTCGCGCCCCTCCTTGTAGGTCGAGGGCGGCGAGCGGTACAGCACCTGGCCCTGGGCGTCGGTCAGGGTGATTTCGTTGGCCCGCACCCGGCCCAGGCGCTGCAGGAACCGCACCAGGCTGTCTGGCCCGTCCAGGGTGTAGACCCAGCCCATGCGGTGCAGTAGCTGGGCCGTGACCCGGTTGGCGGCCTGCACCTCTTCACGCACGGCGCGGCGCAGGCCGTCGATCTGCAGCGCGATCATGGTCGCCACCAGCAGGGCGATCACGCCGGCCACGATCAGGTTGATCTTCAGGCGCAGGCTCATGCGGGGCTCCCTGGGGCATCCGGCACATCGGGAAACCGGCCGTGCGCGGCGAACCCGTCCAGCGCCGCCGCCATGCGCGCTGCCATGACCGGGTGGAACGGGTCGTGCCCAGCCTCGGCCACCCAGCCAAAGCGGCTGCCCGGCAGGCCCTGGTGCACGGCCCAGGCCGGCGCGGCGCGACAGACCTGGTCCTGGCCGCCATGCAGGAACTGGATCGGCAGGCCACGCAGGCCGGCCACCTCGCCCCAGCCCGGCGCGCCACGCTGCGCCTCGATCCAGCAGCCGTGGGCCAGGTAGTGGGCCATCACGCGGCAGCGGTCCAGCGCGCGCTGCAGGGCCTCGCCTGCCAGCTCGGGGGGCGGCGGCAGGCCCGCCAACGTGTGCTCCCAGGCGCGCCAGGCCAGGGTGGCACGAGCCTGCAGCACCGTGTCGTCGCCCGCGAACAGCTGCGCCAGCCAGGGCAGCAGCCGGGTGCGCTGCGCCGCCGGCGCCAGCGCCGCGAAACGCGCCCAGGCCTCGGGGTGGCTGGCCTGCGCGCCCTGGAAGAACCAGTCCAGCTCCACCGGCGAGGGCACGAACAGGCCGCGCAGCAGCAGGCCGTGCAGCGCGCCGGGGTGGCGGCAGGCGTAGGCCAGGGCCAGGGTCGCGCCCCAGGAGCCGCCGACCACCAGCCAGCGTGCCAGCCCCAGGTGGCGGCGCAAGGCCTCGATGTCGGCCAGCAGGTGGGCGGTGGTGTTGTGCCGGGTGCCGGCGCGCGGCGTGCTCTGGCCGCAGCCGCGCTGGTCGAAACCGATCACGCGGTAGCGTGCCAGGTCGAAGAAGCGCCACAGCGCCGGCGAGTGGCCCGAGCCTGGGCCACCGTGCAGCACCAGAGCCGGCAGGCCATCGGGGGCACCAGCCTGGGCCCAGTGCAGCACATGGCCGTCGCCCACGGCCAGCGCCCCGGTGCAGGCCGAGGCCGCTGCCGGGGGAGAAAAGGCCGAGGGCACACCCGGGGACGACATGGCGCCCGATGCTATCAGGCGGCGATTCATGAAAATCATGAGGTGGATTTCCAGACCCACGCCAGGACGCCCGGGGTCGGCGCGGGTACGCTTCACAGGAAGCAAGCAAATGCTGTTTCCGGGGGTTCCGCCCCCGCCTTTCAACCTGCAAGGAGACTCACATGACCTGGACGACCCCACAAGCCTGCGACTTCCGCTTCGGCTTCGAAATCACGATGTACGTGGCCGCTCGCTGAGCCGCCCACACCCGTGGCAAAGCCCGCTTTGGCGGGCTTTGTTGCTTCCGGGCCCTTGCCGCCCCCCTTTTCCCGACTGCCCATGCTCATCCGAGTCCTAGGCGCCGCCGCCGGCGGCGGTTTTCCCCAGTGGAACTGCAACTGCGCCAACTGCGCCGGCCTGCGCGCCGGCACCCTGCGCGCGCGCGCGCGCACCCAGTCGTCCATCTGCGTTACCGGTGACGGCGGCCAGGACTGGGCCCTGATCAACACCTCGCCCGACATCCTGGAGCAGATCCGCGCCACCCCGGCCCTGCAGCCCAACCGCGGCCCGCGCGACACCGGCATCGCCGGCGTGCTGCTGATGGACGGCCAGGTCGACCACTCGACCGGTCTGTACATGCTGCGCGAGCGCGGCCGACCGCTGCCGCTGTGGTGCGCCGACCCGGTCTACGAGGACCTGACCCAGGGCAACCCCATCCTCAAGGTGCTCGGGCACTACTGCGGCGTGGACCGGCGCGTGCTGCCAATCGACGGCAGCGCCTTCTCCATGGACGGCGTGCCCGGCGTCAGCTTCTCGGCCATGCCGCTGGCCAGCAAGGCCGCGCCCTACTCGCCGCACCGCGAGCAGTCGGTGCCGGGCGACAACATCGGCCTCACGCTGACCTGCGGCCGCAGCGGCCGAAAGCTGTTCTACGCGCCCGGCCTGGGCGCGCGCAGCCCCGAAGTCGACGCCGCCATGCGCAGCGCCGACTGCGTGATGGTGGACGGCACCTTCTGGACCGACGACGAGATGATCGCCCTGGGCTTCAGCAAGAAAACCGGGCGCAGCATCGGCCACCTGCCGCAGTCCGGCCCGGGCGGCATGGTCGAGTGGCTGGCCAGCCTGCCGGCCAGCACCCGCAAGGTGCTGATCCACATCAACAACACCAACCCCATCCTCGACGAAGACTCGCCACAGCGCGCCGAACTGGCGCGCCATGGCATCGAGGTGGCCCACGACGGCATGGAGATCGCGCTCTGAGCGCGGCCCGCCCCCAGGAGGAGACACCCCCATGGCATTGATCGACCGTTCCCTGGCCCCGGTCCGGCCCGCCAGCACCGAGCCGGCCTGGAGCCGCGCCGAGTTCGAGGCGCAGCTGCGCAGCAAGGGCCGGGCTTACCACATCCACCACCCGTTCAACGTCATGCTCAACAGCGGCCGGGCCACGCCCGAGCAGGTGCGCGGCTGGGTGGCCAACCGCTTCTACTATCAAATCGCCATCCCCGTGAAGGATGCGGCCGTGATGTCCAACTGCCCGGACCGCGAGGTGCGGCGCGGCTGGGTGCAGCGCATCGTGGACCACGACGGTTGCGACACCGACCCCGGCGGCATCGAGGCCTGGATCGGCCTGGGCATGGCCACCGGCCTGGCCCGCGAGGAGATCACCGACCTGCGCCACGTGCTGCCGGCGGTGCGCTTCGCGGTGGACGCCTACGTGAACTTCGCGCGCCGCGCGCCCTGGCAGGAGGCCGTGTGCTCCTCGCTCACCGAGATGTTCGCCCCCGAGATCCACAAGCAGCGCCTGGCCGGCTGGCCCGAGCACTACCCGTGGATCGAAAGCACCGGCCTGCAGTACTTCCGCAACCGCGTGAGCCAGGCCCGGCGCGACGTCGAGCAGGGCCTGGCGCTGACGCTGGACCACTTCGACACCCGCGCCCTGCAGGAGCGCGCGCTCGACATCCTGCAGTTCAAGCTCGACATCCTCTGGGCCATGAACGACGCCATGGCCACGCGCTACGGAGTGACCGCATGAGCACCACCGCCCCGCAACCGCCCGCGCGCGCTCCGGCAGGCGCCCACCCTCGCATCGCCGCGGGCTTTCGCCTGCAGTGGGAACCGGCGCAGAATGCCCATGTGCTGCTCTACCCCGAAGGCATGGTCAAGCTCAATCAAAGCGCCGGCGAGATCCTGAAGCGCTGCGACGGCACGCGCGACGCGGCCGCCATCGTGGCCGACCTGGAGGCCAGCTTCCAGGTCAGCGGCCTGGGTGCGGACGTGCAGGCCTTCCTGGCCATCGCACGCCAGCAGCGCTGGGTGGAGGACGCATGAGCACCACCACGGCCCTCGGCAGCCCCGCCGCCACCCCGCCCGGCCCGCCGCTGTGGCTGCTGGCCGAGGTCACCTACCGCTGCCCGCTGCACTGCGCGTTTTGCTACAACCCGGTGGACTACGCCCGGCACGGCAACGAGCTGTCCACCGAGGACTGGCTGCGTGTGCTGCGCGAGGCGCGCGAGCTCGGCGCCGTGCAGTGCGGCTTCTCGGGCGGCGAGCC
>CAZKDU010000133.1:0-5821 GCA_964551485.1 uncultured Burkholderiaceae bacterium | reverse complement strand
CCTTGGCCATGGCCGGGAAGCTGTAGGCGCTGATGTCGTGCGCGATCTTGAAGCCGTCGCGGCTCAGGCCATCGAGGAAGTCGCCGGCGATGGCCTCGCGCGGCGCGTAGCCGATGCTGTGCACGAAGCCGTCGAAGGTTGGCCAGTGGGCCGACAGGTCGGTGAACAGCTTGGCGATCTGCGCGTCGTCGCCCACGTCGCAGTCGAACACCAGCGTCGAACCAAAGTCCGCAGCAAACTCGGTGATGCGGTCCTTGAAGCGCTCACCCACGTAGCTGAAGGCCAGCTCGGCGCCCTGGGCGTGGCAGGCCTTGGCGATGCCGTAGGCGATCGAGCGGTTGGACAACACGCCGGTGATCAGCAATTTTTTTCCTGCGAGGAATCCCATAAGTCTCCGAATTCAAGTGGGGGGCTGAAAAACTTGGGCAGAATTGTCGCATGCGCGTTTTGCTTCCATGGCTGCTGGTGGCCGCGGGCCTGGGGGGCGTCCCGTCGGCCTGGGCGGCCCACGCCTATGCCCAGTTCGGCGACATCAAGTACCCGGCCGGTTTCACCCACTTCGACTACGTGAACCCGGCCGCGCCCAAGGGCGGCGAGATCCGCATGGTGCCGCCGACCCGGCCCACCAACTTCGACAAGTTCAACCCGTTCACACTCAAGGGCACGGCCCCTTACGGCATCACCTCGCTGCTGTTTGACAGCCTGCTGGTGGGCAACCTGGACGAACCCACCACCGCCTACGGCCTGCTGGCCGAGGACGTGAACGTGGCGCCGGACGGCCGCTCGGTCACGTTCCGGCTCGACCCGCGGGCGCGCTTCCACAATGGCCAGCCGGTGCTGGCGGCCGACGTGGTGCATTCATTCAAGACCCTGATCGGCAAGGGCGCGGCACCGCAGTTCAAGACGCTGTACGCCGAGGTGGAGTCGGCCGTGGCCGTGGACGAGCACACGGTGCGTTTTGGCTTTGCCAGTGCCAACCCCGAGCTGCCGCTGATCGTCGGCGGCCTGCCGGTGTTCAGCCGCGACTGGGGCCAGGGCAAGCCCTTCGACCAGGTGGTGGCCGAGGTGCCGGTCGGCTCCGGCCCGTACCGCATCGCCAACCCGCGCATGGGCCGCGACATCACCTACGTGCGCGACCCCCAGTACTGGGCGCGCGAGCTGCCCAGCCGCCGCGGGCAGTTCAACTTCGACCGCGTCAGCTTCAAGATCTACCTCGACGAGACCGCGCGCTTCGAGGGGCTCAAGGCGGGCGAGTTCGACTTCATGCGCGAGTTCATCTCGCGCAACTGGGCGCGCCAGTACAAGGGCCGGGCCTTCGACTCGGGCGAGCTGGCCAAGGGCACCTTCGCCAACCAGAACCCGGGCGACTTCCAGGGCTACATCTTCAACCTGCGTGTGCCGAAGTTCCAGGACCCACGGGTGCGCCAGGCCATCGGCCTGGCCATGGACTTCGAGTGGATGAACCGCCAGCTGTTCTACGGTCTGTACAAGCGGGTGGACGGCTATTTCCCCAACAGCGAGTTTCAGGCCAGCGGCCTGCCCGGCCCCGACGAGCTGGCGCTGATGGAGCCGCTGCGCGACCAGCTCAAGCCCGAGGTGTTCGGGCCGGTGCCGCGCTCGCCCAGCACCGCGCCGCCGCACAGCCTGCGCGAGAACCTGCGCGCGGCGCAGGCGCTGCTCCAGGCCGCGGGCTGGAGCTACCGCGACGGTGCGCTGCGCAATGCCAAAGGCGAGGCTTTCACGATCGAGGTCCTCAACGACCAGCCCGGTCTCGTGCGCATCTTCACGCCGTTCCAGAAAGCGCTGGAGAAGCTCGGCATCGCCATGAGTTTTCGCTCGGTGGACTTCTCGCTGTCCAAACAGCGCATGGACAAGTTCGAGTTCGAGATGACCACCCAGCGCATCCCGGGCAGCACCGCGCCCGGCACCGAGCTGATCGAGCGCTTCGGCTCCAGGGCGGCGGCCACGCCGGGCTCGTCCAACATCTGGGGCATTGCCGACCCGGCCATCGACGCCATCCTGCAGCGCGTGGTGTCGGCGCGCACCCGCCCCGAGCTGCGCAGCGCCATGCGGGTGCTCGACCGGCTGCTGACCCACGGCCACTACTCGGTGCCGCAGTACTACGGCGGCAACTTCCTGGTGGGCTACCGGCCGCGCTCGTTCCAACTGCCGCCGGTGGTGCCGCCGTACTACCAGGTCGACACCTGGGCCCTGTCCACCTGGTGGGCCTCGCCGGAGAACCGCTGAACCATGCTGACCTACATCGCCAAGCGACTGCTGCTCATGCTGCCCACGCTGCTGGGCGTGCTGCTCACCACCTTCGTCATCGTGCAGTTCGTGCCCGGCGGACCGGTCGAGCAGATGGTGGCCCAGCTGCAGGGTCGCGACGCGGGCGGCGAGGGGGCGGCCGCGGCCGGTGCCGGCTACCGTGGCCGCCAGGGCGTGGACGACAAGCGCATCGAGGAAATCCGCCAGCTCTACGGCTTCGACAAGCCCGCGCACGAGCGTTTTGTGCAGATGCTGGGCCAGTTCGCGCGCTTCGACCTGGGCCAGAGCTTCTACCAGCACAAGGACGTGTGGCAGCTGGTCAAGGAGAAGCTGCCGGTGTCCATCAGCTTGGGCCTGTGGACCTTCTTCCTCAGCTACCTGATCGCCGTGCCGCTGGGCGTGGCCAAGGCGGTGCGGGCCGGCAGCCGCTTCGACGTGGTCACCACACTGATCGTGCTGGTCGGCTACGCGATCCCGGGCTTCGTGCTCGGTGTGGCACTGCTGGTGGTGTTCGGTGGCCAGCTGCAGTGGTTCCCGCTGCGCGGCCTGACCTCAGCGAACTGGGAGACCCTGGGCTGGGGCGCCAAGGTGGTCGACTACCTGTGGCACATCGCGCTGCCGGTCACGGCCATGGTGTTCGGCAGCTTCGCAGTGACGGCCATGCTGACCAAGAACGCCTTCCTGGAGGAGATCCGCAGGCAGTACGTGCTGACCGCACGCGCCAAGGGCCTGGACCAGCGCCAGGTGTTGTGGAAACACGTGTTCCGCAACGCGCTGATCCCCATCATCACCGGCTTTCCGGCGGCCTTCATCGGCGCCTTCTTCACCGGTTCGCTGCTGATCGAGACCCTGTTCTCGCTCGATGGCCTGGGCCTGCTGAGTTACGAGAGCGTGATCCGCCGCGACTACCCGGTCGTGCTGGGCACGCTGTACCTGTTCACGCTGATCGGCCTGGTGACCAAGCTGGTCAGCGACCTGTCCTACGTCTGGGTGGACCCGCGTGTCAAATTTGACTGACCCCCCCGAAGCGGCCGATGGCCGCCGCCTCCCCCGGGGGGCGGAGCCAGTGGCCGGGCCAAGCCCGCTCCTCGGCGACCCTGGCGCCGCCGCCGCGCCTGCCGCCGTGGTGGAACACCTGTCGCCCGGCCGCCGCGCCTGGCGGCGTTTTCGCCGCAACCGGCTGGGTTTCTGGAGCCTGGTGCTGTTCAGCGCCATGGTGCTGGCCAGCCTGTGCGCCGAACTGGTCTCCAATGACAAGCCGCTGCTGGTCAGCTACCAGGGACAGCTCTACGTGCCGCTGCTCAACGACTACCCGGAAAGCACCTTCGGCGGCGACTTCCCGACACCGGCCGACTACCTCGACCCCTTCATCCGCGAGCGCCTGACGCAGGGCGGCAACTGGGCCATTTACCCCCCCAACCCCTACGGCCCCAAAACACTCAACTACTTCGCCAGCCAACCCAACCCGGCGGCGCCGAGCGCTGACAACCTGTTCGGCAGCGACGACCGCGGGCGCGACCTGCTGGCCCAGCTGATCTACGGCTTTCGCGTGAGTGTGCTGTTCGGGCTGGCGCTGACCGCCATCGGGGTGCTGCTGGGCGTGGCCACCGGCGCGGTGCAGGGCTACTTCGGCGGCAAGACCGACCTGGCGTTCCAGCGCTTCATCGAGATCTGGGGCTCGATGCCCGAGCTCTACCTGCTGATCATCTTCAGCGCCATCTTCGCGCCCAGCGTGGGCCTGCTGCTGGTGCTGCTCAGCCTGTTCGGCTGGATGGGCCTGTCCGACTACGTGCGCGCCGAGTTCCTGCGCAACCGCCAGCTCGACTACGTGCGCGCCGCGCGCGCGCTCGGCCTGTCCAACCGCGAGATCATCTGGCGCCACGTGCTGCCCAACAGCCTGACCCCGGTGGTCACCTTCCTGCCGTTCCGCATGAGCGCGGCCATCCTGGCGCTGACCAGCCTGGACTTCCTGGGCCTCGGCGTGCCGCCCGGCACCCCGAGCCTGGGCGAGCTGCTGAGCCAGGGCAAGGCCAGCATCGACGCCTGGTGGATTTCGCTGTCCACCTTCGGTGTGCTGGTGCTCACGCTGCTGCTGCTGACCTTCATGGGCGACGCGCTGCGCGACGCCCTCGACCCGCGCAAGGCCAGCCGCACCGACGCCGCCATGCCGCCCCGCGATGCGGCCCAACCGGCACGCCCCGAGCCCACGCTGGGCGCCTCGCTCGACAGGAGCGCCCCATGAGCGCGCTGCTGCAGGTGCAGGGCCTGCGCGTTGCCTTTGGGGGCCAGGCCGTGGTGCACGGGGTGGATTTTTCCTTGCAGCCCGGCGAAAAGCTGGCCCTGGTGGGCGAGTCGGGCTCGGGCAAGACCGTCACCGCGCTGAGCCTGCTGCGCCTCGCGATGGATGCCCAGATCAGCGGCCAGGCCTTGTGGAATGGTGCTGACCTGCTATCACTTTCGGAGCGCTCGCTGGAGCAGGTCCGGGGCAGCGAGATCGCCATGATCTTCCAAGAGCCCATGACTGCGCTGAACCCGCTGTTCACCGTGGGGCAGCAGATCGCCGAGGTGCTGGAACTCAAGCGCGGCCTGCCGCGCGCCGAGGCCGCCGAGGGCGTGCTGGCACTGCTGGCCGAGGTCGGCATTGCCGAGCCGGCGCGCCGTGCCCGCGCCTACCCGCACCAGCTTTCGGGTGGCCAGCGCCAGCGCGCCATGATCGCCATGGCCCTGGCCTGTGAGCCCCGGCTGCTGCTGGCCGACGAGCCCACCACCGCGCTCGACGTGAGCCTGCGCGGCCAGATCCTGGAGCTGCTGGGCCGGCTGCAGCGCGAGCGCGGCATGGCGGTGCTGTTGATCACACACGACCTGAACCTAGTGCGCCGCTTCGCCGACCGCGTGGCCGTCATGGAAAACGGCCACCTGGTCGAGGCCGGTCCGGTGGCCGAGGTGTTCGCCCGGCCGCAGCACCCCTACACCCGCCGGCTGCTCGACAGCCGGCCCACACGCGCCGTGGTCGAGGCCGCGCCCGACGCCCCGGCGCCGCTGCCGCTGCTGCAGGCGCGTGGCCTGCGCGTCAGCTACCCTGTGCCGCGCCCCGGGGTGAGCGGCTGGTTCGGCCAGGACCGCTTCGTGGCGGTGCAGGGCGCCGACTTCCTGCTGGCGCCGGGCCAGACCCTGGGCGTGGTGGGCGAGTCCGGCTCGGGCAAGTCCACTCTGGCGCTGGCCGTGCTGGGCCTGCTCGGCTACCAGGGCAACCTGGTGATCGACGGCCAGACCTGGGGGGATGACGCCGCCGGCAACCGGCGCCTGCGCCGCGTCGCCCAGGTGGTGTTCCAGGACCCGTTTTCCTCGCTCTCGCCGCGCATGACGGTCGAGGAGATCGTGGGCGAAGGCCTGCGTGTGCACGAGCCCACGCTGGACGTGGCCGGCAGGCGCGCCCGCGTGGTGGCCGCGCTGGCCGACGTGGGCCTGGGCGACCGTCAGTTCCCCGACCTGCTGCAGCGCTACCCGCACGAATTCTCGGGTGGCCAGCGCCAGCGCCTGGCGATCGCGCGCG
>CAZKDU010000132.1:0-5826 GCA_964551485.1 uncultured Burkholderiaceae bacterium | reverse complement strand
CATAGCCGTTGTCGCCGGCATAGGGCTTGGGCATGAAGGTGGCGGTCTTGCCGTAGGCGTTGGCCACGTTCCAGACCACGTACTTCAGGACCTGGGTCCAGTCGGCACGCTCCACCAGGGTGGAGAACTTGGTGCCGATTTCGTTCTGGCCGGCGCCCGCCACTTCGTGGTGGAACACCTCGACCGGGATGCCCAGGGATTCGAGGATCAGGACCATCTCGGCGCGCATGTCCTGCGTGCTGTCGACCGGGGGCACGGGGAAGTAGCCGCCCTTGGTGGTGGGGCGGTGGCCGCGGTTGCCGCCTTCGAGCTGCTTGCCGCTGTTCCAGGGGGCTTCGTACTCGTCAATCGCGAACATCACGTTGCCGGGCTCGTTGCTCCAGCGCACGCCGTCGAAGATGAAGAATTCGGGTTCCGGTCCGAAGTAGGCGGTGTCGCCCAGGCCGGAGGCCTTCAGGTAGGCTTCGGCACGCTTGGCGATGGAGCGCGGGTCGCGGTCATAGGCCTTGCCGTCGCTGGGCTCGACCACGTCGCACTGCAGGAACAGCGTGGTCTCTTCGAAGAAGGGGTCGATGTTGGCGGTGCTGGGGTCGGGCATGAGCTGCATGTCCGAGGCTTCGATGCCCTTCCAACCGGCGATCGAGGAGCCGTCAAAGGCGTGGCCAGACGTGAACTTGTCTTCATCGAAATGAGACACAGGCACGGTCACGTGCTGCTCTTTGCCTCGGGTGTCGGTGAAGCGGAAGTCAACGAACTTGACCTCGTTTTCTTTCACCATCTTCATCACGTCTGCGACGGTCTTAGCCATCAGGTTCTCCTGGTTGGATCGTTACAAAAAAATCGAGCGCCCTGTTTATGCAGTTTCTGTGCCACGATTGGTGCATGGTCGCCATGCAGCACCGCGTATTGTGCCTTGACTTGCCAGCGCCACCGCCTCGGCCCTGGCCGAATTGCAGCCACCAGGGCCCTCGCAATGCACCACATAAGTGCATTGTGTTTCGCACTACATGGGTGCGCCTTGTTTTCGCACCAATTCGGGGCCGAGCTGGGCCTGCTGCTGCACCAGGCCCTCGCGCAGCCGGGCAAAGGCCGGGGCCACGGCCTCGGGTTGGCCCTTGACGCCCAACTCGATGTGGCGCCCGTGCTGCGGGTGGTCGACGCTGGGCAGGCTGAACACCTTGATGCCCGGGTGCGCGCGCTCCACCGCCTCCATGAGCGGCGTCAGCGTGGACTCCATGGCGCCATAGACCACCACCGAGTGCTCGCACCAGGCGGCCTCGCGGAACAGGTGCCGGTACTGGGTGTCGAGCACCCACTCGATCATGGGCCAGGCCATCACCGGAAAGCCCGGCACGAAATGCACGTGCCCGACCGAGAAGCCCGGGATCTTGTTGTAGGGGTTGGGGATGATGCGCGCGCCCTCGGGAAAACAGCCCATGTGCAGGCGGTGCCGGTTGTCGGCCCGTTCGGGCTCGAACGGCTGGCCCTGCTCGCGCGCCACGTCCTGCATGCGCTCGAGGATCAGCAGCTCGGCATCGGGGTGCAGGGCCAGCGGCACGCCCAGGGCCCGGGCCGCGCACTGGCGGGTGTGGTCGTCCGGGGTGGCGCCGATGCCGCCGCAGGAGAACACCACCTCGGCCGAGGTGAAGGCGCGCTGCAGCGTGGCGGTGATGCGCACCGGGTCGTCACCCACGTAGTCGGCGTGGGCCAGGGCCAGGCCGCGCGCGGACAGCAGCTCGGTGACGCGCGCCAGGTGCTTGTCGGCGCGTTTGCCGGAAAGGATCTCGTCGCCGACGATGACCAGCCCGAAAGCCGGCCCGCCGTTGCCGCTGCCGGCCCGTTCTTCGTCAGGCGCCAGGGGGGGCAGAGGGCTGGGGTGGGACATGGCTGAGGGCGACAGGTGTTGGGGCATCCGCCAATGCTAAAGGGTCCAGTTCGACCACACTGCCCGGACCGCTGGCGGGCCGGGCGCGCAGGCGCTCCAGCGCGGCCAGGCAGTAGTGCGCGAACCAGAGCGAGGAGAACGCGAACACCAGGGTGTAGATCCAGATCGCCAGCGGCACCAGGATCACGAAAGCCGCGGCGAACAGCGCGCCCGAGGCCCAGACCACGCTGGGCGCCGCACCCAGGTAGCCGGTGAGCACCCCGATGGCCAGCAGCCACAGCCGGTGCTCGCGCAGCACCTGGCGGCGCTCCTCGGCGCTGGCGTGCTCGGCCAGGGCGTCGAAGGCCATCACGCGGTAGGTC
Source organism: uncultured Burkholderiaceae bacterium (assembly GCA_964551485.1). Taxonomy (GTDB): domain Bacteria; phylum Pseudomonadota; class Gammaproteobacteria; order Burkholderiales; family Burkholderiaceae_C; genus CAZKDU01. The sequence continues at coordinate 3,579 of CAZKDU010000132.1, read as the reverse complement.
AGCCAGCCCCAGATCAGCGGCGGCAGCACCAGGATCAGCGGCGGCACCAGCCACAGCGGCACCGACAGCGCCAGGGCCAGCAGCGCCAGCAGGCTCGAGCCCAGCGCCCAGGCCAGGCCGAGCCAGAGCGAGCCGCCGCGCCGGCGCTCCAGCGAAGGAAAGCGCCGCTCGGCCACCAGGGTGGTGAGCGCCGGGGCCATGAGCACGGCCACCACCAGCAGCGAGAGCACCACGATCAGCGGTGTGACGCCAAAAATCACCACCAGCGGCGCCACCACGGCGCGCAGGTTGCCCGCCCCCAGGTCCTGCAGCCAGTCGAGCAGGCGCGTGGTCCAGACCATGGCGTCCAGGCCGCTGCGCACCCACTCGAGGGCCGGCTCCCAGAAGAAGTAGCCCAGGCCCAGCGCCAGCGCCACCATGAGGATCAGCGGCAGGAACGACAGCGCGATCACGCGCGGGTGCAGGCAATAGGCCAGCGCGCGCCAGAAGGAGTCGAGAAACAGGTTCATGGCATCAGCATAGCGCCGCGCGCCAGTGGCGCGGCGGCCAGGGTTTCAGGGTCGGCGCGGCGGGCCTGCCTGAGCGGCCACGGGGCAGGCGGCCGCTCAGGCCCGCCCGGCCAGGCGCAGCAGGCCGCGCCACTGCTGGCTCCAGAAGCCGCGGCCGTAGTCGCGCACGCGGCCGTCGGGTCCGGGCTCGACCTGGTCGCGCACGCCCGTGGGGTCGAAGCGGTGCTCGAAGTTGGCGGTACCGAACAGCATGTCCCACCAGGGCAGCAGCACGCCGAAGTTGTGTCCGCCGAGCACCGTGACCGTCGCGCCCTGCGCCGGCGCGTTGGCCCCGCCGGCCACTGCCACGGGCTTGACGGTCTCGTGCCCCAGGCCGATGCTGTGGTGCAGCCGGTGAAAACGCGGGCTGATCCACAGCCGCTCGCCCCAGCGCCCGAACCACAGTCGCAGGTTGGCGTGCTGCAGGCTTTCGCTGAGCTGGGTGAAGGCCACGATGGCCACGAACTGGCCCGGCGCCACGCCGATCATCTGGGCCAGCACCACCATCAGGCTGTCGCGCAGCAGGTCGTCGAGCAGGTGGTTGCGGTTGTCGCTCCACATGGTCATCTGGCGCTGCGAGTGGTGCAGCGAGTGCAGGCGCCACCACCACTCGAACTGGTGCTGGCCGCGGTGCACCCAGTAGTCGACGAAGTCGAACACCACCAGGTAGATCAGCAGGCTGACCAGGGGCAGGTCGGTCACGCCGGGCCACAGCGCGTCCAGGTGCCAGGTGCTCAGGCCGGCCACGCGCAGCAGGCCGAAGCCCTCGTCGAACAGCGGCTCCACGCTGAAGAACAGCGCCAGGCGGAACAGGCCGAGGCGGTGGACCAGGGTGTAGAGCACGTCGGTGCGGATGGTGGCGCGGTCGGTCACCGCCTCCACCGGGCGCCAGCGCTGCAGCGGCCCCACCACGGCCAGCAGCACGGCGATCTGCAGCAGGCCCACCAGCAGCCAGCCGGTGGCGTCGTAGGCGTCCTCGAGCAGGTTGCCCAGGCCGAGCGTGAACGCCAGCGGCTGGATCAGCGCCTCGAACAGGCTTTGCTGGGCGTTGGAAAACAGATCAGACAACCATTCCATGGCAGGCACACGAACACAACAGTCAGCACACGGGCAGCGGGCCGGCGGCCCTTAGCGCTGCCCCTCGATCCAGGCCTTGTAGGCCGGGTGGGCGCGCAGGGTCTGGAAGCAGTAGCCCTGGGCCTTGAGGCCCTGGATCAGCGGCTCCAGCACGGCTGGCGCCCAGGGGTCCTGGCGCGACCAGATGCCCAGGTGCGCCATCAGGATGTCGCCGGGCTTCACGTCGCGCAGGGCGCGCGTCAGCAGCTCGCGGTTGGGGTAAGCGTCGCTGGGCAGCTCGTCGCCCAGGAAGCCGGCCGGCGCCCAGCCCACGTGCAGGTAACCGCAGGACTTGGCCACCGCCAGCAGGCGCGCCGAGGTTTTGCCGCCGGGCGCGCGGAACAGCGGCAGCGGCTTCTGGCCGGTGTGGTCCTGGATGCGCTCGTTGGCGTAGGCGATCTGCTGGCAGTACTGGGCCGCGCTCCAGGTGAACTCGCGCCCGGCGAACGCCCCGGCCGAGGGCCGCACACGAAAGCGCGGCGCCACACCCGGCAGGTCGGCGCGCCAGTAGACGTGGTCGTAGGTGTGCGAGGCGAACTCGTGGCCTTCGGCGGCTCGCGCCTTCCACCACGGCGCCCAGTGCTGGCCCAGGCTGCCGTCGCCGACCTGGGTGCGCTCGTTGGCGACGAAGAAGGTCACGCGCACCTGCTGGCGCCGCAGCACCTCGGCCACCAGGTCGGCCACGCCCATGTGACCGGTGTCGAGCGTCAGGTAGACCGGCTTGGCGCAGCCACCCGCAACCTCATTGGGGCCCTGAGCCCTTGCCAGCTGGGCCTGGGTTGCTATCAAAATTGAAGCAACCAGGCCCAGGGCAGCCCGTTCAGAAGCGCGACGCGTGCTCAAGCGTCCAGACCCCATGGGGCGATTTCCCGACGTTCACCTGGCGCACGATCTTCTGCGTCTCCAGGTCGATCACGGTCAGTTTCTTGGCCCAGCGCGAGGTCACCATCAGCAGCTTGCCGTCGGGTGTGACCTCCATGCAGTCGGGGCCGGAGGGCGCGGCAAACGTGGCCACGGCCTCCAGCGTCTGCAGGTTGATCTTGCTGATGGTGTTGGCCACGCGGTTGCTCACGAACACATGGCGCTTGTCGCCGGCCGAGCGGAACGCGTGGGCACCGTTGCCGGTCGGGATCTTCTTCACGCGCCTGGGCGCGGGGCCACTCACGTCGAACACCTCGACGCCGTCGCCCCCGGTCAGGCCGAGCAGCAGGAGCTTGTCGTCGGCGGTGCCGAACACGTCGGCCGGCAGGCTGCCGGTGGCCACGCGCCACTTGAGCACCTGTGTGGCCAGATCGATCGCCACCAGCTCGTCGCTGTCCTGCATGGTGGCGTAGATGACACTGCTCTTGCTGTCGATCCACAGGTGGCTCGGGGTCTTGCCCGTGGCCACGCGCTTGGCCAGGGCCAGGTCTTTGCCGTTCCAGCGGTAGATGTCCACGTGGTTGAGGCGGTTCGCCGCGGTCACGAACCACTTCATGTCGGGCGAGAAGCGCAGCTGGTAGGGGTCGACGATGTCACGCACCACACGCTGCACCTCGGCCGTGCGCGGGTCGATGAAGGTCAGCGAATCGGCCAGGGCGTTGGCGATGATCAGCGACTTCTCGTCGGGCGTGAGGTACATGTGGTGCGGCTCCTTGCCCGTGGGCAGGCGCTGCGCCTCGACCCAGGTGAGCGGGTCGATCACGCTCACGCTGGCGTCCAGCGAGTTCAGCACGAAGATCGGTGTCGGCCGGCCGGTGCGCGGGGCGGCTGCGGGGGCGGCCAGCGGGGCAGCGGCCGAGGACGCCGGGGCCGGCAGCGCCAGCGAGACCGGTGCTGCAGCCGGCGCGGGCGTGGCCGAGGCCTTGCCTTGCGGCTTGGCAGCGGGGGCCGGGGTGCTGGCAGCGCTGCGTGGCACCGGCGGCTTGCGCGGGGG
>CAZKDU010000131.1:0-5830 GCA_964551485.1 uncultured Burkholderiaceae bacterium | reverse complement strand
TCACGCTGCGCACCGTCTGCACGATCTCGCCCATGCGGCTGCCGGCCTCGCTCACCAGGCGCGAGCCCGACTGCACCTTGTCGACCGAGTCGCCGATCAGGGCCTTGATCTGGCGCGCCGCCTCGGCGCTGCGCTGCGCCAAGCCACGCACCTCGGTGGCCACCACCGCAAAGCCGCGCCCGGCCTCGCCGGCGCGCGCCGCCTCGACCGCCGCGTTGAGCGCCAGGATGTTGGTCTGGAAGGCAATGCCGTCAATCACGCCAATGATGTCGCCAATCTGCTGACTGCTCTGCTGAATTTGCGCCATGGTGTCCACCACCTGGGACACCACCGCCCCGCCCTTGCGCGCCGCCTCGCTGGCGCCCTGGGCGAGAGCGTTGGCGTGCTGGGCGCTGTCGGCGCTCTGGCGCAAGGTGCCGGTGAGCTGGTCCATGGACGCAGCCGTTTGCTGCAGGTTGCCCGAGGTCTGCTCGGTGCGTGTGCTCAGATCCTGGTTGCCGGCCGCGATCTGCGCGCTCGCGGTGCCAATGCCGTCGGTGCTGCGGCGCACCTGCTGCACCATGTGCGAGAGCGATTCGCTCATGCCCAGCAGCGAGCGCATCAGCTCCCCGAGTTCGTCGCCGCGCTCGACCTGGCCACGGCTGCTCAGGTCACCCTGGGCAATGCGCCGGGCCAGGGCGTTGGCCTCGGCCAGCGGCCCCTGGATCGAGCGCACCATCCAGAGCGAGCCGGCCAGCATGGCCAGCACGGTGAGCGCCAGGCCGATCATCGCCAGCCGCACCACCTGCTCGCGCGAGCGGTCGATGGCCTGCTGGGCCTGGACCAGGGCGGCGTTTTCCTGCTGCACGAAATCACGCAGGTGCTGCAGGTAGGTCGCCACCGCCGGGTTGTAGCGCTGCTGCACCAGGGCCATGGCCTCGGCCGCCTGGCCACCGGCCTTGAGCTGGCGCGCCCGGTTGCGCAGCTCGATCATGGCCTGCCGGCTGGCCGCGATGGCTTTCATCTGCGCCTGCTCGGCTGCGCTCAGGGGCATGGCCTCGATGCGCTTTTGCACCGCACTGATCTGCGCCGAAGTGGCGGCGATCGCGTCCTTGAACGCCAGCTCGATCGCCGGGTCGGCGCTCAAAGTCAGCGCCTGGGTGCGCGCCGCGTTGGTCTCGGTCAGGCCCGACCACTGCGCCACCGCCTCGGCCCGGGCGCGGTGGGCGCTCAATGTGGCCTGGCCCTCGGCCTGCAGCCCGTTGAACTGCCAGCCCACGAAGCCGGCGATCAGCAGCATGGCGGAAATCGCCATTCCCACACTCAGCCACAGCTTGGTGGCCACCTTGATGTTGTTCAGCACACGGTCCATCGACACCCACTCCAGCCTCTGGCCCAACTCAGGGCCCCTGGAGAGCATGCACCAGCCGGCGCCGGCCGTTGGGCCGATGAAGCAGGTGCTAAAGGCGCTGTTTGGCCATCAGTTTGGCCGGCGGTGGCCGAGATTCAGCGGCCGAAGCTGTAGCGGATGTGCACTTTGGGCGTCTTGCGGGTCTGCTCGTCGACCAGGTTGGACAGGCCGCGGTACTCGACCAGGTCGCGCGTCTGCACGTCGTAGACCAAGGTCAGCGGCTCGGCCAGCAGCCGCAGCAGGGAGTCGGGCTCGGCCAGCAGCCGCACCAGGGTCTGGCCGCCCTGGGTCGAGAGTTCGGTCTTGCGCACCCGGAAGCGGAAGCTGCTGCGCTGGCTGACCACCCCGAACGCCAGCGCCACGGTTTTGCCGGCCACCAGCTCGTCCAGGTGCGCCTGCACGAAGCTGTGGAAGCCCGAGTCGGCCGCCAGCACCGGCGGGCGCCGCACCTCCTCGGTCTTGCGCTGGCCATCCTGCACGGTTTCCATGGTCACGGTTTCGGGTGTCACCTGGGTGATGGCCTCCTCGTAGGCGACGCCGGGCTGGCGCATGCGCGTCAACGGCACGAAGGGGTCCTGCGAGAAATCCAGCGTCTTCTCGGCAATGAGCTGGCCCTGCGGCGACACGTAGCGGATGCGGCCCGCGAGCCAGCGCTCGCCCTGGTAGGTCTGCTGGTGCTGCTCGGTGTAGAGCCACTGGCCCGTGGCTGGGTCCACCGCCTTGCCGCTGAACTGCCGCGTGGTGGTGCCGCTGGGCTGTGCCGTCGGGGCGGGCGAGGACACCGCTGCGGCCTGGCCCTGGGCCCGTGCCACCATGCCCAGGGGTGCCAAGCCCAGCACAGCGGCCAGACCCGGCAGGGCCTGCAGCAGCTGGCGCCGTGCACGGGCGGTCTGGCTCAGGGGCGAGCGGGTGTGGTTCATGCATGCTCCGCGGGTTTTTCGAACAGGTAGTGCACCACGCCCCACTGGCGGCCCTGTTCGTAGCCAAACAGCTCGGCCACGGCCATGTAGAACATGCGCCAGCGCTGGACCCAGCGCGCCGCGTCCCGGGCGCCGTAGGCCTGCACGAACACCGGCAGGATCTGGGCGCGCGCCCGGTCCATGCCGGCCAGCCAGTCGTTGGCGGTGCGCTCGTAGTGGCGGCCGTCGACCCACCAGCGGCGCAGCACGCGCAGGTCGTCCTGGAAGTGCAGGAACAGGTCGGCGCTGGGCATGATGCCGCCGGTGAAGAAATACTGCGTCATCCAGTCGCTGCGGTCGCGCGCCTCGAAGTGATAGGCCAGGCTGCGGTGCGCAAACACATGCACCAGGGCCCGGCCGCCAGGCTTCATCCAGCCGGCCACCTTGGCGAACAGGTGCTGGTAGTTCTTCATGTGCTCGAACATCTCGATCGAGACCACGCGGTCGAACCCCGCGGCCACGCCCTGCAGCGGGAACTCGGCCTCGACCACGTTGGCGGTGACGATGCTCAGGTGCTGGAACCCCTTGGCCTGGGCGCGCGCCTCGATGAAGCGGCGCTGGCCGTGCGAGTTGGACAGGCCGACGATCTGCGCGTTCGGGAAACGCTCGGCCAGCCACAGCGACAGCGAACCCCAGCCGCAGCCCAGATCAAGGATGCGCTGGCCGTCGGCCAGGCCGGCGCGCTCGGCGTACAGCTCGAACATGGCCTCCTCGGCCTGGCCCAGGCTTTCCTGGCCAGTCGGGTACCAGGCACACGAGTACTTGAGGCGCGGGCCCAGGTGCAGCCGGAAGAACTCGGCCGGTACCTCGTAGTGCTGGGCGTTGGCGGCGTCGGTGTCGCGCGCGATCGGCGCCTCGCGCAGCTCGGCCACCAGGGCGGCCAGGCGCTCGCTGGCCAGCACCGGGTCGCCCAGGCCCTCCTCGTCCAGGCGCTGACGCATCAGCGAGCGCATGCCCGCGCGCACCAGCGGGTCGGGCAACCAGCCGCGCTCACAGGCATCGATCAACAGGGTGGACAGGCGCGCGGCCAGGCCAGGGGTGGGTGCGGCGGCGGCAGGGGTCAGGGTGGTGGTGGTCATGGGGGGGTGCCTAGGGCAAGGATCGATCGGTGGCGGGGGCGTGTCAAGCGCCTGCACGGGGGACTGCAGCCCCAAGGGGGTTTTGGAAACGGTGACTGGGCACAGCCTGGCTCACTTCAAGGGCGCCTTGGGCGGCCAGGGGATCAGGGCGCTGGTGGTGCGTATGTACTCGGCATAGGCGGGCCGGCTCTTCGCCGCCTGGGCCTCGGTGGCCGGAATGCCCGAGAGCCGCAGCAGCAGGAATGCCATGACCAGCGGCGGCAGCAGCGACAGCCAGCCCCAGGGCGCCCCCAGGGCCAGCGGCACATAGGCCACCCAGTGCAGGCACTCAAAAAAGTAGTTGGGGTGGCGCGAATAACGCCACAAGCCCTGGCGACAGACCTGACCCCGGTGGGCCGGGTTGCGCTTGAAGGCCGCAAGCTGGGCGTCGGCCACGGCCTCGCCCACCAGAGCCACGGCCCAGATTCCCACTGCCAGCCCCAGCCAGACCAGTGCCGGCCCCTCCTGCCGGCGGCTGGCCACCAGCAGGCCCAGGCCAATCAACATGGAGAACACCACCTGCACCTGAAAAAACAACCACATGCGGGGGTTGGCAGCGCCCCCCCACTCGCGGCGTAGCTGGGCATAGCGCCCGTCTTCGGGGTGGCCGTGGTTGCGGCGCCAGAGGTAGCCCCCCAGACGCAGGCCCCAGGCCAGCGGCATCAGGGCCAGCAGCCAGCGCAGCGCCTCGGGCGCCGGGCTGTGCCAGGCGAACCAGGGCCCCAGCGCGCCCAGGGTCCAGGCCCAGACCGCATCCACAATGCCGGCGTTGCCACTGCGCAGCTGCACCAGCCACACGCCAGTGAAGGCCAGGGCCAGTGCCGCCCAGGCCAGGCCCACGATGCTCCAGACACTCATTGCCGCTCCAGGGTCCACACCACTCGACGCCTCCTTGGCCCATCTTACGCAGCGGGTGGTGGTTTGGATGCGGTGGCAGGGCTGGCTGGTGGCACCGGCTGCGCGCTCAGCCCACCCTGCGGGTTGGACGTGTGGACAAGGCAGTACCCTTCCGTGGTCCGTACAGCCAGGGAAGCCGTGCCTGATGATGACGCTTCATCGGCCCGCCGCCACACACAAGCCTGGCCCGCTCACTCCACGCGCAGCACGCGCGCCGGCTTGAAGCCCAGTTCGGTGCTTTTGCCCTTGCGCGCCCGCGCAGCGCGGGCGTTGTTCAGGCTGCGGATCTCCAGCGTTTCCTCGCGCGGCTTGCCGCCGCGGCCCAGGCCTTCGATGCGCACGCTGCGGATGTAGGCGGCGGCGCCGGCCAGCTGGTCCTTGTCGTCCAGGTCCATCAGCAGCAGGCCGCGCCCGCCGTTGGCCTGGGTCTTGAGCTCGCCGATCTCGAAGCTCAGCACCCGGCCGCCGGTGGAGACGCAGACCACGTGGGTGGCCGCGGGCAGCGGCCCGGCGGCCGACACGGTGCCGCCGACCAGCGAGGGCTGGCACACGCTGTCGCCCGGGGCGCAGCTCAGGAAGGCCTTGCCAGCCTTCTGGCGCGAACTCATGTGCTCGACGGTGGCCAGAAAACCATAGCCCGCCGACAGGCTGAGGAGCAGCGTGGCGCCAGGCGGGCCGGCGAAGTAGTGCAGCAGCTGGGTGCCGGACTCGAGCTCGATCAGGGTGGTCAGCGGCTGGCCGTCGCCACGCGCCCCCGGCAGGGCCGCCACCGGCACCGAGTAGACGCGGCCGTTGCTGCCGAAGCCCAGTAGCGTGTCCACGCTGCGGCACTCAAAGGTGGCGTACAGGCCGTCGCCGGCTTTGAAGGCAAAGCCCGCGGGGTCGTGGCCATGGCCGTTGCGGCTGCGCAGCCAGCCTTTCTGGCTGACCACCACGGTGACCGGCTCGTCCACCACACGCAGCTCGGCCACGGCCTTCTTCTGCTCTTCGATCAGGGTGCGGCGCGGGTCGGCGAACTGACGGGCGTCGGCCTCAATCTCCTTGACCATGAGGCGGCGCAGCGCCGCCGGGCTGCCCAGGATCTCTTCCAGGCGGGCCTGCTCCTCGCGCAGCGCCTTGAGTTCCTGCTCGATCTTGATGGCCTCCAGCCGCGCGAGCTGGCGCAGGCGAATTTCCAGGATGTCCTCGGCCTGCCGGTCACTGAGGGCAAAGCGCTCGATCAGCGCGGCCTTGGGCTCGTCGGACTGGCGGATGATGGCAATCACCTCGTCGATGTTCAGCAGCACCAGCTGCCGCCCCTCCAGAATGTGGATGCGGTCCAGCACCTTGCCCAGGCGGTGCTGCGAGCGGCGCTGCACCGTGGTCTGGCGGAAGCTGATCCACTCCAGCAGGATCTGACGCAGCGACTTCTGCACCGGCCGGCCGTCCAGGCCCACGGCGGTGAGGTTGATCGGCGCCGAGGTCTC
>CAZKDU010000130.1:0-5845 GCA_964551485.1 uncultured Burkholderiaceae bacterium | reverse complement strand
GCCACAAGGACCTGAAGAACGGCCTGTCGGCCCCGCCCAAGCCGACCCTGGCCAACCTGCTCAACCTGATGACCAAGCCACGCTGGTGCTGGGGCATGCTGGGCACGCGGCGCCACGGCTTCGGCAACATCGTCGGCCATGTGAGCGGGGTGGAAAACCTGGGCTCGCTCAGCGAGTGGACGGCCAAGCAGTTCGACCCGGGGCTGAACTGGGGCGACGTGGAGTGGATCAAGCGCCGCTGGGGCGGCAAGCTCATTCTCAAGGGCATCCTGGACGCCGAGGACGCGCGCCTGGCCGCCGACAGCGGGGCCGACGCGCTGATCGTCTCCAACCACGGCGGGCGCCAGCTCGACGGCGCGCCCTCGTCCATCGCCGCTCTGCCGGCCATCGTGGACACCGTGGGCCGGCAGATCGAGGTGCACCTCGACGGCGGCATCCGCAGCGGCCAGGACGTGCTCAAGGCGCTGGCCCTGGGCGCGCGCGGTACCTACATCGGCCGCGCTTTCCTCTACGGCCTGGGCGCCATGGGCCAGGCCGGCGTGACGCGGGCGCTGGAGATCATCCACAAGGAGCTGGACCTGACCATGGCCTTCTGCGGCCGCACCCGCGTGGCCGACATCGACCGCAGCGTGCTGCTGCCGGGCACCACCCCGGGCTGAGGCCGTGCACACGTCCGCCGCGCTGCTCCCCCCCGCCCCCCGCGACCGGAGCGGGCCGACACCAAAGCCCGCTAGACTGCGGCCGATGTCCCTGTCCACCCTTCCCCTGCTGACCACCGCCCTGCTGCTGGGCGGCCTCGGCCTGGGCGCGCACGCCGCCTGGGTCGACGCCTCGGGCCAGCCCCTGCCCGACCGCGAGCACATGCGCAGCGCCGGTGCCCTGGGCGTGCAGCTGCTGCTGACGCCCGACGCCGAGGCCTTCCGCCAGGCCTGGGTTGCCGGCGGCGGCGCCAGCTCGCCGGGCATGCAGCTCACGCAGTCGGTGCGCCGTGGCGGCAGCCTGTCGGCCCTGCTGGTCCTGCACGGCTGCAAGCCCGACCCCGACGGCAAGTGCGACATCCGCGTGGCCTTCACCCTGGTGTCGCCCGACGGCAAGCGCCAGCCCGCCGGCAGCGGCACGCTCTGGAACGACGCGCCGTTCGCCGGCAAGCAGCTGCTCGGCAACGCCAAGATGACCCTGGGCTTCAGCGCCCAGGACGCGCGCGGCCGCTACCGCGTGCTGGCGCGCGTCACCGACCAGGTGGCGCGCATCGGCATGGACCTGTCGACCTCGTTCCTGGTGGAGTGACACCATGCCGCCCCCGTCCTACACCAGCCTGGCCAAGCTCGCCGCGCGCCTGAGCGGCCGCCCTGCCACCTTCGCGCTGGCGCTCGGGGTCATTTTGGTCTGGGGCGTGACCGGCCCGCTGTTCGGCTTCAGCGACACCTGGCAGCTGGTCATCAACACCGGCACCACCATCGTCACCTTCCTCATGGTGTTCCTGATCCAGAACACCCAGAACCGCGACACCGAGGCGATCCAGGTCAAGCTTGACGAGCTGATCCGCGCCACCCAGGGCGCACACAATGCCCTGCTCGATCTGGAAGAGCTCGACGAGCAAACCCTGGCGCTGTTCAAGCAGCGCTACGAGCGCCTGGCGGTGCAGGCACGCGAAACCTTGGCCAGCGGCGGCAACGACACCGACCAGCCCGAGGCCTGAGCGCCGACCCCGGCCTTGCGGGTGCAACGCCCAGGCTGGCTGCAGGCAGCGGTTTTCCGCCCGGCCCCCACACGGCCGCTGCCACCCTCGTCACAATGCGGGCCGTGGCCATTCCCCCGACCCACCATCCCCCGTTGCCCGCCGATTCGCCTGCCGATGCGGCAGCCCTGCCGCGCCGCATCGCTCACCTGGACATGGACGCCTTCTACGCCTCGGTGGAACTGCTGCGCTACCCGCAGCTCAAGGGCCTGCCGGTGGTGATCGGCGGCGGCCGGCGCCGGGTGGACGAGGGCCTGCTGGCGCGCTTCGCCGACCGGCCGCTGCACGAGATCCCGGTCGAGGCCTTCCCCCGCCTGAAAGACTACACAGGCCGCGGCGTGGCCACCACCGCCACCTACGCGGCGCGGCAGTTCGGCGTGGGCTCGGCCATGGGGCTCATGAAGGCCGCCAGGCTCGCGCCCGAGGCCATCCTGCTGCCGGTGGATTTCGACGAGGTGAAACGCCTGTCACGCCAGTTCAAGGCCATCATCACCGAGATCGCGCCGGTCATGCAAGACCGCGGCGTGGACGAGGTCTACATCGACTTCACCCACGTGCCCGGCGGCCAGCGCGAGGGCGGCCGCGTGCTGGCACGGCTCATTCAAAAGGCCATCTTCAACGCCACGCGCCTGACCTGCTCGATCGGCGTGGCGCCCAACAAGCTGCTCGCCAAGATGGCCAGCGAGTTCCACAAGCCGGGCGGCATCTCCATCGTGCACGAGGGTGACCTGGCGCGCCTGATCTGGCCCCTGCCCTGCCGCAAGGTCAATGGCATCGGCCCCAAGGCCGAGGCCCGGCTGCAGGCGCACGGCATCACCACCCTGGGCGAGCTGGCGGCGCGCGAGCGCGGCTGGCTGGTGGCCACCTTCGGCAAGGCCTATGGCGCCTGGCTGCACGACGCCGCCTGGGGCCGCGACGAGCGCCCGGTGCTGACCGAGAGCGAGCCAGTGTCGATGAGCCGCGAAACCACCTTCGAGCGCGACCTGCATGCGGTGCGCGACCGCGCCGAGCTGGGCGCGGTTTTCACCGCGTTGTGCGAGCGCCTGGCCGAGGACCTGCAGCGCAAGGGCTACCAGGGCCGCACCATCGGCATCAAGCTGCGCTACGCCGACTTCAAGACCCTCACACGCGACCTGACCCTGCCCGCCGCCACGGCCGATGCCCAGGCCATCCGGCGCGCCGCCGGCCAGTGCCTGAAGCGCGCGCCGCTGGCCCAGCCGCTGCGCCTGCTGGGCGTGCGCGTGGCCACCCTGGAAAAACCCGGCGCCGCGCCGGAGCCTGGACAACATCGGCCCCCAACCCTTGCCGATGCTCATTCAGGCGCTATGAAATCAGGAGCGGACACCCCCACCCTGCCGGCCGAGGGCTGGTTGTTCTGATCGGCGCCTGGCGAGCAGGCCGGCACCGCACCCACCACGCGCCGCGTCGGTCACCATGCACCCGGCCACGCCGGCCCCATGCCGCCGCATGGCAGCGCCCGGGCGGCCATCTGTCACAGGGCAGCCCACCACCACCCGCCGCCGTCGCGGAATTCGGGGGCAAACACCCGGCTCATTCGACCGCGGATCGCTTGCCGTTTTCTTACCCAATTCTTACACTAAGGGTATCCACCATGGAGCCCCACCATGTTCACCGCCCTCACGCTCAAGGACTTCCAGCGCATCAAGCAATGGCACGTGGCACACCGCGCCGAGCACCCGTTCGAGTACCAGCTGTGGGACCTGGTGCTGGTGTGCTGGGTGCTGGGTCTGGTGGGCTGGCTGCCGGCCTTCGCCTTTGACGCGCTGTGGGCCCTGCCGCTGTGCCTGGGCGGCGTGGCCGCACCCAACACCTACGTGGGCTGGCGCGCCCGTGCCCATGCCAACCAGCGCCTGCGCTGCGACTGGCTGCCAAGCCGCTACTGAGCGGCCTGCTCGCGCCACGGCGCGGCTGACACCCCGCCCGTGCCCCGCGGGCACACCACATCCAACCCCGCCACGCCACGCCGCGGCAACCTCGGCCCCGGCCCGCTCCAATGCGGCGGCCGGGCCTGGGCTGTGCCGGCACACACCTGAGCGGTGCCCGGACCACGGACCACGGACCACGGACCACGGACCACGGACCACGGGCCAGGTGCAGGGCCGGGACGGGCCTAGCCGGACTTCTTGGCCACCAGGCCGTACAGCACCAGCAGCACGATGGCGCCGACCACGCTGGCGATGAAGCCCGCGGCCTCGCCCGGGGCGTACCAGCCCACGGCCTGGCCGACGAAGTTGGCCACGAAGGCGCCGGCCACGCCCAGCACCGCCGTCAGCACCAACCCCAGGCTGTCCTTGCCCGGGTGCAGGGCACGTGCCACCAAACCCACCACCAGCCCGACCAGGGCCATCCAGACGTAATGCATGGGACGCTCCCCTCTTGCGTGTGTGCACCCGACAGGGCGCGGGCCCGCAAGAGGTTAGCCGCGGATGCACGCAGCCGCAAGCGCGGCCCGGTGACCGCACCGACAGCATCCACAGAACCTGCAGGCCCCACACGCCACCGCTGCAGCGCGACACGGGTTCGCAGGCCCCACCGCCAGCGCCTATCGCCAGGCGACTCAGGTGCTCACTGGCGCGCGGTGCGCACGTTGGCTGGCAGGGCCTGCGGGTGGCTGGTGCGGTAGGGGTTGATGTCGAGCCCGCCGCGCCGGGTGTAGCGCGCGTAGACGGTCAGCTTGAGCGGCTGGCAGCGCGTCCACAGGTCCATGAAGATGCGCTCCACGCACTGCTCATGGAACTCGGGGTGGTTGCGGTAGCTGACCAGGTAGCGCAGCAGGCCGCCCTGGTCGATCTGCGGGCCGCTGTAGGCGATCTGCACGCTGGCCCAGTCGGGCTGGCCGGTCACCAGGCAGTTGCTCTTGAGCAGGTTCGAGGTCAGGGTCTCGCTGACCGGCGGCTCGCCGAGGCTGGCGCTCAGCAGCTCGGGCGCCGGGGCGTAGTGGCTGCACTCGATGTCGAGCCGGTCCAGGTTCAGGCCATCGAGCTCGTGCACCGGCTCGCGGTCGAACAGCTCGGGCAGCAGCAGGCGCACGCCGACGCGCGCGCGCACCTCGCCGCCGTGCCAGATGGCGCGGCTCAGGTCCTCGCGCAGGCGCTCCTGCACGGCCTGGGCATCAGGAAAGCGCGTGTTGTTGAAGCTGTTGAGGTAGAGCTTGAGCGACTTGCTCTCCACCATGTGTGTACTCTCGCAGGGCACGGTGAGGTGGGCCAGCGCCACCTGGGGCTTGCCGCGCGGGGTCAGCCAGCTCAGCTCGTAGACGCTCCAGAGGTCGGCACCGAAGAACGGTGGCGTGCCGCTCAGGCCGATCTCGGCGCGCTTGGGCGCGCGCGGCAGCGCGAAGAGCAGCGTGGGGTCGTACTGGTCGGCGTAGGCGGCGGGCCGGCCCAGGGGCGATTGGTCGGGGGTGTTCATGCGGGGGTCAGCTTGGTCGGGTCGCGGCCACAGGTCCGGGCCCAGGGTCAGGAAGGGGTGGCGGCGCCAGCCTCGGCCAGGTGCGCCAGCAGCGGCGGCAGCAGGCGCTGCACCACGCCGGGCGGCAGGTCGTGGCCCATGCCGTCGATGGCTTCGAAGCGGGCACCGGGGATGCGCCGCGCCGTGTCCTCGCCGCAGGCGCAGGGCACCAGCGGGTCGGCCCGGCCGTGCAGCACCAGGGTCGGGCAGGTGATGCGCGGCAGTTCGTCGGCGCGCTGGGTGTCGGCCACCACGGCCAGCATCTGGCGCACCGTGCCCTCGGGGCGGTAGCCGCGCACGATGCCGGCACGGATGCGCTCACGCTGTTCGGCCTCGGCCATGTGGTGACCGGGGCTGCCGATCACCTGAAACAGCTTGAGGTAGTGCGCCACCACGTCGTCGGGCGCCAGGCTGGCGGGCCGGCTCAGCAGGGCCGCCATGACCTCGGGCCGGGCCTGGGGCAGGCCGGGCGCGCCGCTGGAACTCATGATGCTGGTCAGGCTGCGCACGCGTGCGGGCGCGGCCAGGGCCAGGCGCTGAGCGATCATGCCGCCCATGCTCACGCCCACCACATGGGCCTGGCGCACCTGCAGCGCGTGGAGCACGCCCAGGGCGTCGGCCGCCATGTCGTGCAGG
>CAZKDU010000129.1:0-5929 GCA_964551485.1 uncultured Burkholderiaceae bacterium | reverse complement strand
GTCGCGGATGCCGTACTTGGCCCAGTAGGTGTAGTCGGCATGGCCGGGGCGGAAGCTCTGGGAGATTTCCGAGTAGTCCTTGCTGCGCTGGTCGGTGTTCTTGATCAGCAGGCAGATCGGTGTGCCGGTGGTGCGGCCCTGGTAGACGCCGGAGAGGATCTCCACCGCATCGGGCTCGTTGCGCTGGGTCACGTGGCGGCTGGTGCCAGGGCGGCGGCGATCCAGGTCGGGCTGGATGTCGCCCTCGTCCAGGGCCAGGCCGGGCGGGCAGCCGTCGATCACGCAGCCGATGGCCGGGCCGTGGGATTCACCAAAGTTGGTGACTGCGAAAAGGGTGCCGAAGGTGTTGCCGCTCATCCAGCCGATTATCCCATTGCGGCCCCCGAATGCCCCCGCGGGCGGCCCCCGGTTCAGGCCCGGGGTGGCGCGCCAAATTCAGGTGTGCGTCAGCAGCCGGGCCGGCGAACGGCGCCGGCGCACGCGCTGCAAGGCCACGAACTCAACCACGCCGTAGGCCACGGCCGCACCCAGCGCCAATGCGGGAACGATCACGCTGTGCCGCAGGGCCGGCCACCAGGGAGTGTGCATGGGCATGTCCAGGCGAGTGTGACGCGTGCAGCCCGGCGGGCCGCCATGCCACCAATCTAGCCTCCGTGCGTGACAACGCCGTGTCAGCCCGCAGTGACCGAGTGCGGTGCCGGGCCATGGCTTGGCACACGCCGGCCGGGCGTGTACCGTCGCGCGCTGCGCCATGCCGTTGTCCCCTGTGCCCGCTGCCCCCGCCCCCCTGGCCGAACTGGCCGAACTCGAACGCATCGTGCGCCTTGGCGGCGAACATGTGCAGGCCCGGGTGCTGTGCGAGGTGGACACTGGCGCCCAGCGGCAGCCGGTGTACACCGTGACCCTGGGCAACCCCGACCCTGCGGTGCCGGCCATGGGCTTTTTCGGCGGCATCCACGGGCTGGAGCGCATCGGCGCCGAGGTGGTGCTGGCCTACCTCAGCCACCTGGTGATGCGCCTGCGCTGGGACACCACCCTGCACCAGCAGCTGCAGGCCGTGCGCCTGGTGTTCATGCCCGTGGTCAACCCCGGCGGCCTGCAGCTGGGCACGCGTGCCAACCCGAACGGCGTGGACCTGATGCGCAACGCCCCGGTCGAGGCCCAGGACAAGGTGCCGTTCCTCGTCGGGGGCCAGCGCCTGAGCGCCGGCCTGCCCTGGTACCGCGGCCCGCTGGGCGCGCCCATGGAGCAGGAAAGCCGGGCCCTGTGCGAGGTGGTGCGCAGCGAGCTGCTGAGCCACCGCTTCAGCATGGCGCTGGACTGCCATTCGGGCTTCGGCCTGAGCGACCGGCTGTGGTTCCCGTTTGCCCACACGCGCCGGCCCATCCCGCACCTGGCCGAGCTGTTCGTGCTGGCGCAGATGTTCGGCCAAACCCACCACCACCACCGCTACATCGTCGAGCCACAGAGCCTGCAGTACCTGACGCATGGCGACCTGTGGGACCACCTCTACCTGCGCGCCCAGGCCCGCGGTCCGGCACTGTTCCTGCCGCTCACGCTGGAGATGGGCTCCTGGCTCTGGGTCAAGAAGAACCCGCGCCAGCTGTTCAGCCGGCACGGCATCTTCAACCCGCTGATCGAGCATCGCCAGCAGCGCGTGCTGCGCCGCCACCTGCCGCTGATGGATTTCCTGCTGCGCGCGGCCACCAGCTTCGAGCGCTGGCTGCCCGCAGCCGACGCCCGCCCCACCCTGCAGGAGCAGGCCCTGCAGCACTGGTACCGGTGGCGCCGTGGCTAGCTGGGTGCTGCTGCGCGGCCTGACGCGCGAGGCCCGCCACTGGGGCGACCTGCCCGCGCGGCTGCGCGCGCAGGGGCCCGGCCAGGCCGTGTTCACGCCCGACCTGCCTGGCAATGGCACCCGCCACGCCCAGACCAGCCCGGCCAGCGTGCCGGCCATGGTGGAGGCCCTGCGCGAGCACCTGCGCCGCCAGGGCGCGACCCCGCCCTACCAGGTGCTGGCCATGTCGCTGGGCGCCATGGTGGCGGTGGCCTGGGCCGAGCGCCACCCCCACGAGCTGCAGCACGCGGTGCTGGTCAACACCAGCCTGCGGCCGCACAGCCCCTGGCACCAGCGCCTGCAACCGGCCAACTACCCGGCGCTGCTGGGCCTGGCCTGGCATTGGCACGACGCGCGGCGCTGCGAAGCCGAGGTGCTGCGCCTGACCAGCCATCGCCCGCCCGGTGTGGCCACGGCCGCCCTGCTGCGCGACTGGACGGCCTGGCGCACGCAGCACCCGGTGTCGCGCGCCAACGCCGGGCGCCAGCTGCTGGCGGCCCTGCGCTACCGGGCCCCTGCCCGGCGCCCGGCCGTGCCCCTGCTGCTGCTGGCCAGCCGCGGCGACGGCCTGGTGGCCCACGCCTGCTCAGTGGCTCTGGCACAGCGCTGGGGCTGCCCGCTGGCCCTGCACGCCAGCGCCGGCCACGACCTGCCGCTGGACGACAGCGACTGGGTACTGGCGCAGGTGCAGCAATGGCTGGACACCGCCTTCTGAGCCCGGCCCTGTCGCAACCGCACCGACACGCACCGCCGCTCAATCGGTGCGGCCCATGCACAGGGCCCATGGCACCACCACGTCGCTGAGCCCCTGGCCTGCATCCCCCCGCGTGAAAAAGATGCCGAAGCCAAACAAGCCCATGCAGATTTGAAACCGTGAAATTCGGTGTCCCTTCCTACGATGACATGGCCACACCCAGCAGCTTGGGTCCAACGGCACACAGACATCCAACGAGGAAGACACACCGTGAAACCACTCTCCACCATTCGCCGGATGGCGCGCAGCGTCACGGCCACTGCTTTGGCGGTGACCGCATGCCTGGGCGGCTCTTTGGCCCAAGCCCAGCTGACCACCGTGGTCAACAGCGGCTTACCCGGGCTGACCGAAGTCAACAACCTGGTCAACGGCGAGCTGCTGACCACCATCCAGAAGACCCTGTACGGCGGCCGCAACGACCCGTTTTATGACGTGACCGGCGTCTCCACCGCCGGCAAGAAGCCCGGTGACATCCTCAAGAGCCGAACCGTGCTGGCCCCTCACTTCCCAGAGGCCAGGGTCACACAGGTCATGTACGTCTCCACCGACGTCAACGGCAAGCTGGTGCCCGTGACCGGCACCGTGCTCGTGCCCAAACTTGACCTGAGCGGCCTGGTCAACCTGCCACTGGCCATTCAGCTGCCCCTGCCCACCGTCCCGGGGGTGGGCGAGTTGCTGGGTGGCAACCTGGGTGTGCCGGTGGGTGGCCCCAAGTACACCCCTCGCCCGATCGTGGGTGTCACACCCGGCACGCGCGGCATGGGTGACCACTGCGCGCCGTCGCAGGGCTTCAACATCACCACCCTTTCGCCGCTGATGGTCGATTACTCAACCGCCGAATACCACCAGCTGCTGCTGCGCGGTTGGGTCGTGGCTGTGACCGATTACGTGGGAGGTGGCACCAAGGTGCCGGAAACCTACCTGATCGGCCGCCCCCAGGGCATGGCAGGCCTGGACCTCATCCGCGCCGCGCAGCGACTGCCCGACACGGGTGCCAGCAAAGACAGCATGGTGGGCATCACCGGGTACTCGCAAGGGGGGCAATCTGCAGCATGGGCAGCGCAACTGCATCCCAGCTATGCCCCGGAACTCAAGCTCATGGGGGTGGTGGCCGGCGGCGTGGTCACGGACGCCCTGGCGATCGCCGATTTCTGGAACCAGGGCGGGCTGATCAATTCCGGCCTGCTGCTCGCGCAAATGATCGGTCTCGACAACGCCTACCCTGAACTCAACCTGAAGTCGTACATCAAACCCCAGGGTCAGAAATTGTTCGAATCCGCACGCACCCAATGCATCTACCAG
Organism: uncultured Burkholderiaceae bacterium; assembly: GCA_964551485.1. GTDB lineage: Bacteria > Pseudomonadota > Gammaproteobacteria > Burkholderiales > Burkholderiaceae_C > CAZKDU01. Next base: position 2,036 of record CAZKDU010000129.1, on the reverse strand, counting down.
GAACTGCTGGCCTATCCCGGCCTGAGAACGGCCGATGTCACGCAACCCGACGTGATGACCGTGCCGGCCTTCCGCGCCAGGTTGGCAGAACAGCAACTGGGCAAAACGCCCCCCAAGGTGCCCATGTACGTCTACCACGGGCAACTGGACAACATCGTGCCCTACGAGTTCGGAGAACGGTTGCGCGATAGCTGGTGTGCCCAGGGCGTGTCCGTCGAGTACCGTTCCGGCCCTTACGAACACCTGGCCGGGATTTTCCTGGGTGCTCCCGGTGGCGTTCAATTCATGGCCGATCGGTTCGCGGGAAAACCCCCGATCAGCAATTGCCGGGTGAGCTCTCGCTAACGGGTACCATTTTTGGTTCGCAGCCTGGGCATTTCGTTCAGTGCTCATCGTTCCATCGTCCAGGCTGCGACCTTTTTTTCACCCACCCAGCGGATCACGCGCCGGTCCGTCACACAGATCACGGCCGTGATCACGTCAAGACCCCCAGGTTCGGAGGCGGCATGCTGTCATCACTTCAGAAAGCTTTGCTTTTCGATGCCACAGGCCAGTCCACGGCCCGCCATCTGATGCTGAAGTCACGCGACTGGGACGAAGTGGCAGCCATCACCGACAAGGTCTACATGCCCTACGTCGTCGAGGCCGATGGCAAGGCACGGCGCCCCAACTCGTCCCAGTACACCTGCAGCATCGGCGGCTTCACGATGAGCCGGTTTTGCTATGGCGTGCCGGTGTCCCTGAAGGATTTCTCACCCGACCCCGGCCGGGGCATCGCACTGACCACTATCCGCGGTGCGCTGCGCCACTGCGACATGGCAGACACCAGCGCAGGGGAAAGCTTTCTGGTGGACAACAGCCGGACCGGTTATTTCCTGAAAGCGGACATCGACCACCTGCAACTGAACCTGAGTTTTCCCCACCAGCTGCTGGCCGACCTGTACGAGCGCTGGCACGGTGTGCCGGCCGACGAGGCCATGTGGCGCCTCAAGTTCAAGTTTGGTGGCTCAGGGTCGAGCTGGCTGGCCCTGCTTGAATACTGTTCACGTTGCATCGCCGAGATGCCCGACCAGGTGGCCCACGGCCCGCTGGGCAAGCACCTGGAGGAAATGCTGGGCATGAACCTGCTGAGCCAGTGGAGCCAGCGCTTCGGCGACCCCACCCAGCGCCGCCCCGGCGCGCTGGCGCCGCGTTTCGTCAAGCAGGCCGAGGCTTACCTGCGCGAGCACGCCCGCGAGGCCCCCACGCTGACCGAGGTGGCCACCGCCGTGGGCGTGAGCGTGCGCGCGCTGCACGGCGCCTTCGACTCGTTTCGTGGCATGCCGCCCGCCCGCTACCTGCGGGAGATCCGCCTTCAGGGCGTGCGCGCCGAGCTGCTGGCCGCGCCGCCGGGCACCACGGTGGCCTCGGTGGCCGCCGGCTGGGGCTACCTGAGCCTCGGTCTGTTCGCGCGCCTGTACCAGCAGCGCTTCGGCGAGCTGCCCTCGCAGACCCTGAGGCGCCTGCGGCCCTGAACCGCGGCAACGGCAGCGACGGCCACTGGCCAAAGCCCCCGCAGCGGCCTAAGATGCAGGCATGGGGGCCACGCCCCGCGGTCCGTCGCGGTGCGTGCCGTCGTCAGGAGGTGGTATGAACCCGTGGATCCTGAACCTGCTGGTGCTGGGCCTGCTGGCCCTGGCGCTACTGATCGTGCCCTGGTCGGGCCTGCGTGAATTGCTGCGACAGAACTTTCTGCGCCTGTTCAGGGCGCCGCCCGCGAGCGCGGACGAGCCCGGGTCGGCGCCGGGGCCTGCTGCGGCCAAGCCCGCGGCATCGCGGCCACAGCCCGCGCCGGGCCTGCGCCGCCACACGGTGCTGCCGCACCAGGCCCGCGGGCGCTGAAGCGCCTGGGTTGGCACACGCCCCATCGGGCAGGCCGGTGGGCAATGCGGTGAGCACAGACCCGCACGGGCGGCGCGACGCACCGCCCCGGGCCGTCGGTCGTCAGGCCGCGCGCGAGGCCTCTTCCTCGGCCGGCCCATCGCGGAGGGAGGCCG
>CAZKDU010000128.1:0-5972 GCA_964551485.1 uncultured Burkholderiaceae bacterium | reverse complement strand
CGCCACCCTCGCCGGCCTTGGCACCGAGGCAACCGGTCACGATCACCTTGCCGTTGGCCGACAGGGCCTCGCCGATGGTGTCCAGGCTTTCCTTGACCGCGTCGTCAATGAAGCCGCAGGTGTTGACGATCACCAGGTCCGCGCCCTCGAAGGTCTTGGAAGTCTGGTAACCCTCGGCGCTCAGCTGGGTCAGGATCAGTTCGGAATCGGTCAGGGCCTTCGGGCAGCCCAGGCTCACGAACCCCACTTTGGGGGCGGGATTCACAGGGGAAGAAACATCGCTCATCCCCGTATTGTCCCAGCAATGGGCCGGGGCTCAGCGTTTCAGGCCGAACGCCCCGAGCATCTGCTCGGTCTGCTTCTGCATCTGCTCCTGGATCTGGCCCAGCATGCCCTTGGACTGCTCGACGTAATTGCCCATGAGGTTTTGCATCATGGGGTTCTGCATGTTGAGCAGGTTGGCCCACATCTCCGGCGTCAGCCCCTTGGACTGCTCGGACAGCTTGCCCTGCATGTCCATGAAGGCCTGCACGTTCTTCTCGAGGTAGGTGCCCATGAACCCCTGCATGGCATGGCCATAGAAGCGGATGATGTTGGCCAGCGCCGCCTCGGTGAACATGGGCGCGCCACCGGCCTCCTCTTCCAGGATGATCTGCAGCAGGATGCTGCGCGTCAGGTCATCGCCGGTCTTGGCGTCACGCACCACAAACGCTTCGCCCGACATGACCAGCTGCTTGACTTCGGCCAGGGTGATGTAGGTGGAGGTGTCGGTGTCGTAGAGCCGCCGGTTCGGGTACTTCTTGATGATGCGCGGCGCAGGCTTGCTGCCGCTGGCGGGCCGGTTTTGCACGGGAAACTCCTGAGTGCCCCGGACTGCAGGGGCATATTGCACTGCAGCACATTCTAGGGAACGATCCGGCCTGTGGGCGCCAAGGTTAACCCTGACGAGGCGGACAACGGGACACAGGAAATTGGTAGGCGCGATTGGACTCGAACCAACGACCCCCACCATGTCAAGGTGGTGCTCTAACCAGCTGAGCTACGCGCCTAAAAGTGTTCGAGAGGTGAGATTGTAGCAGGAAAGCAGTCGCTTTCCGCGACGCGGCGGTGTGTCCTGCGCAAAACCTGCGTGGCCCCGTGGTGACACCCCCGCGCACGGGATTGCGGCGACACTGGTTGCGGCTGTGCAGGCACCCTGCCTGCATCGCACCACCCCATGCATGCCCGCTGGTGTCTTCTGGTTTTTGCATTTGCCATTTTTCCATCCACCCTGTTGCATCCCCTCCATGAGTCCCCTGTTCTCTCCTTACCCGCTCGGCCCTGTGACCCTGGGCAACCGCATCGTCATCGCCCCCATGTGCCAGTACTCGGCCCAGGATGGTGAGGCCACCGACTGGCACCTGATCCACCTGGGCCAGCTGGCGCTGTCGGGCGCCGGGCTGATGTTCATCGAGGCCACCGCAGTCGAGCCTGAAGGCCGCATCACCCACGCCGACCTGGGCCTGTACAGCGACGCCACCGAGGCCGCGCTGGCACGGGTGGTGCAGGCCGTGCGCCGGCACTCGGCCATGCCGCTGGGCATCCAGCTCGCGCACGCCGGCCGCAAGGCCTCGAGCGAGGTGCCGTGGGAGGGCGGCGCCCTGCGACCGCCCGAGGCCGGCGGCTGGGTCACGGTCGCCCCCTCGGCCCTGCCGCACGCGCCCACCGAGCCCGCCCCTCAGGCGCTCGACGAAGCCGGCTTGCGCCGCGTGCGCGAGGCTTTCGTGGCCGCAGCACGGCGCGCGCACCGCATCGGCTTCGAGGTGATCGAGCTGCACATGGCGCACGGCTACCTGCTGCACCAGTTCCTCTCGCCCATCGCCAACCGGCGCAGCGACGCCTATGGCGGCGACTCGGTCCAGCGCATGCGTTTCCCGCTCGAGGTGTTCGAGGCGGTGCGCACCGCGCTGCCGGACACGCTGCCCGTGGGCGTGCGCATCTCCGGCACCGACTGGGTCGAGAGCGGCTGGGGCCTGGAGGACAGCGTGGCCTTCGGCGTGGCGCTGAAGGCGCGCGGCTGCGCCTTCATGCACGTGTCCAGTGGCGGCATCTCGCCGCAGCAGCAGATCCCGCTCGGGCCGAACTACCAGATCCCGCTGGCAGAGCGGGTGCGCCAGGGCACCGGGCTGCCAACCATCGGGGTCGGGCTGATCACCGAGCCCGAGCAGGCCGAGGCCATCGTGGCCGCGGGCCAGGCCGATCTGGTGGCGCTGGCGCGCGGCATGCTCTACAACCCGCGCTGGCCCTGGCACGCCGCGGCCCGGCTGGGCGCCCAGGTCCAGGCACCGCCGCAATACTGGCGCTCGCAGCCACGTGGGCTGCAGGGTCTGTTCGGCGACGCCCGCATCGGCCAGCGCTGAGGCCAGCCAGTGCGTCAGCGCCGGCGCACCGAGCGCACGCCAGCCACCTTGGCCACCACACCGAGCACACGGGCCAGGCCGGCCGAGCCGGCCACCTCGACCGTGAAGGTCATCCAGGCCGTGCCCTTGACCGACTGGGTCTGCACGCCGGTGACGTTCATCTTCTCCTTGGCGAACACCTCGGAGATGTCGCGCAGCAGGCCCTGGCGGTCGGCCGCCTCCACCGCCACGTCCACCGGGTACAGGGCCGGCGCCTCGGCCTTGCCCAGGCCCCACTCGACCTCGATCACGCGGTCGGGCGTGCGCGCCGCGATCTGGCGGAAGTTGCTGCAGTCGGTGCGGTGGATGCTCACGCCCTTGCCGCGCGTGACGAAGCCACGGATCACGTCAGGCGGCGCCGGCTTGCAGCAGCGCGCCAGCTGGGTCAGCAGCGAGTCCACGCCCACCACCAGCACGCCGCCCTTGGGCGCGGCCGTGCTGGGCTTGGACTTCTTCAGCAGCAGGTACTCGTCGACCTGCAGCACCGGCTCGGGCGGGCGCAGCAGGATCTCGATGTTGCGCAGCGAGAACTCGTCCTTGCCCACCACCTCGAACAGGCTGTCGGCCGTCTTGAAGCCGAGCTGCGAGGCCAGGTCCTCGAGCTTGATGGCGGTCTTGCCCTCGCGCTGCAGCAGCTTCTCGACCGCCTCGCGGCCGCGCGCCACATGCTCGTGCGCCACCTGGGCGTTGAACCAGGCCCGCACCTTGGCGCGCGCGCGGTGGCTGGCGAGGTAGCCGAGCTCGGGGTTGAGCCAGTCGCGCGAGGGGCCGGTGTGGGCCGCCCCCTCCTTGGCCACGATGACCTCGACGGTCTGGCCGTTCTGTAGCACCGTGTTCAGCGGCACCATGACACTGTCGACCTTGGCGCCGCGGCAGCGGTGGCCCAGGCTGGTGTGCACCGAGTAGGCGAAGTCCACCGGCGTGGCGCCCTGGGGCAGCTCGACGATGGCGGCATTGGGCGTCAGCACGTAGATGCGGTCCTCGAACAGGCCCTGCTGGCGGGTGGCGGCTCCCGAGAGGTCGCGCTCCCAGGCCAGCAGCTGGCGCAGCACGGCGATCTTGGCGTCGTACTCGCTGTTGGCCGAGACCCCGGCATAGCCCTTGGTGCCGGCCTCCTTGTAGGCCCAGTGCGCGGCAACGCCGTGCTCGGCGTGGTCGTGCATGGCCTGGGTGCGGATCTGGATCTCGATCGGCCGGCCGGCCGCGTCGCGCACCACGGTGTGCAGCGACTGGTAGCCATTGACCTTGGGCCGCGCGATGTAGTCGTCGAACTCTTCCGGGATCGCGGCGAAGCGCTGGTGCACCCAGTCAAGCGCGGCGTAGCAGTCGCGCACCTCGGCCACCACCACGCGCAGGGCACGCACGTCGAACACCTGGTCGAAGTCCAGGCCCTTGCCGCGCATCTTGCGCACGATGCTATAGATGTGCTTGGGTCGCCCCTGCACCGTGGCCTGAATGCCCTGCCCGCGCAGTTCGGTCTCCAGCCGGCTGCGCAGCTGGTCCATATAGCCCTCGCGCTCGATGCGCTTCTCGTCGAGCAGGCGCGCCACCAGCTTGTAGGTGTCGGGCTCGAGGAACCGGAAGGCCAGGTCTTCCATTTCCCACTTGATCTGCCAGATGCCCAGGCGGTTGGCCAGCGGCGCGAACACGTGCAGCGACTCGTGCGCCAGGCTGGCTGGCACCGGCTGCTTGCTGGCCGCGCAATAGCGCAGTGTCTGCAGACGCGAGGCCAAGCGCAGCATGACCACGCGCAGGTCACGCGAGAAGGCCAGCAGCATCTTGCGCACGTTCTCGGTCTGTGCCGCCGGGTCGTTGAGCGACTGCGCGTTGCGCGCCTGGCGCTGCACACGCACCAGCTGCGTGGTCTCCACGGCCAGGGCCGCGAAGTGTGTGCCGAAGGCCTTGGCGATCACCTCCTGCGGCCGGTTCAGGTGGTCGCAGGCATAGACCAGGTAGCTGGCCGCCTGCATGGCCGGCGAGCCGCCGATGGCCTGCAGGATCGCGGCCACTGCGTCGGCGTGGGCCAGGGTGTTCTCGCCCGTGTCCAGGGTCTCGCCGGCCAGCAGCGGCTCGGCGAAGGCGCGCGCTCGGCCCAGGGCCTGGGCGTCGTCGGGCAGGCCCTGGTTGGTGGCGGTGATGAGCTCGGGCGGCCGGCTGCTGGCGGCCGGCCCGGTGTGCAGACTTTTCATGCGACCCCGGGGTTCAGTCGAACAGGAACGCCGTCACCACCGCGGTCTGGTCGTCGGCCACCAGCATCGGGGCGTGGCCGACACCGGCGAACTCGTGCAGCCGCGCGCGCGGGCCGCGTTCGGTCATGGCCTGGGCGGTCGACGCACTCAGCAGGTCGGAATCGCGCCCGCGCAGCAGCAGGGTGCGGGCCTGGATGGCGTCGTAGAGCTGCCACAGCGCAGCCTCGCCCTGGGCCGCGCCCTCGGGCGTCATCTGGCGAAACGGGATGCCGATGGTCGGGTCGTAGTGCAGCGTCAGCGCGCCATCACCCGTGGGCCGCAGCATGGGCTCGGTCAGGGCCAGCCACTGGGCCGGGCTGAGCGGACCGAAACCGGTGGAGATGGCCCACAGCGCCTCGGCCGCCTGGGCCACGCTGCCGAAGCGACCGGTCTGGCCCACGTAGCCGGCGATGCGCGCAATCGCCGACCACTCGATCACCGGCCCCACGTCGTTGAGCACCAGGCGCCGCAGCGGCGCCGGCAGCGGCAGGCCGGGGCTGCCCGCCACCGCCATGCCGATCAGCCCGCCCATGCTGGTGCCGACCCAGTCCAGCCGCTCGACCGGGGCCTGCTGCTGCAGCGTGGCCAGCAGCGCCAGCATGTCGGCCGCGTAGGTCGGGATCTGGTAGGCCAGCGGGTCCTTCAGCCAGTCGCTGTGGCCGCGGCCGGCCACGTCGGGGCAGACCACGCGCAGGCGCCCGCCGGCACGCACCAGCAGGGCCTGGGCCAGCACATCGAAGTCGCGGCCCTGGCGCGTCAGCCCGTGCACACACACCACCACGTGCGGGCTGGTGGCGTCGCCCCACTGCCACCAGGCCATGCGGTGGCCGGTGGTGGCGTCGGGACAGGAAACGTGGTGCAACTGAGGGTCGGTCATGGGCGCTGGGGCTGAAAACAAGGGGTCAGGCAGGCATTGATAATGGTTGCTTTGCATCGTAATTCATTCGGAGAACCATCATGTTGAAAGGCAAGACCGCCCTGGTCACCGGCTCCACCAGCGGCATCGGCCTGGGCATCGCTAAGGCCCTGGCACGCCAGGGCGCGAACCTGGTGCTCAACGGCTTTGGCGACAGCACCGGCCCGCAGGCCGAGGTGGCCGCGGCCGGCCAGGCGCACGGGATTGACGTGGCCTTCCACGGCGCCGACATGAGCCGGCCCGAACAGATCGCCGACATGATGGCGTTCGCCGCACAGCGCTTCGGTCGCGTGGACATCCTGGTCAACAACGCCGGCATCCAGCACGTGGCCAACGTGGAGGACTTCCCGGTCGAGCGTTGGGACGCGGTGATCGCCATCAACCTGTCCA
>CAZKDU010000127.1:0-5999 GCA_964551485.1 uncultured Burkholderiaceae bacterium | reverse complement strand
CCCCTGCACGAACACGCGCAACTTGAGGTCGGGATTGCCTTCTTCGGCGATCAGGTCGGCCACCTTGGCAGCGGCGCTGTCGGTGAACACGATGGGGGCCGGCATCTCGGCCGGCACTTGCTCGGGAACTGCACTCATGGGAAAACTCCGCGGAACTCTTTGCGCCAATAGTAGCGCAAATTGCTCGGGAATTCTTCAGGGGCTGCTCGAAGCCAGTTTGAGCGCAGGTTTTTCCTCTTCATCTCCCCCCATCGGGCAGAGCATGCCGGCGATGCTCGCGCCCTGGTGCATTTCCAGTGCCTTGTAGTGCACGTCACCCTGGATTTTGGCCTTGGGCTGCAGCTCCAGCAGTTCGCGCGCATGCACCGGACCGTGCACTGTGCCATTGATGACGATGTGGTCGGCCCGGGCCTCGCCACGGATGTAGGCGGTTTCGGAAATCACCAGGATGCTGGGATGGGTATCGTCGGCCGACACATTGCCAATGATGTCACCGTCCACACGCAGGCCGGCGTCAAATCGCAGGTGGCCATCGATCTGGCTGCCCTTGGCGATCAGGCTCTTGATCGGTGGCTGTTTTTTCTTGCTGAACATCCGGGTCTCCTCAGGGTCAGAGCTTGACGGTTTGCACCGCACGGGTGGCACCACCTTCGAGCACTTTGGCGGAGATGCTTTTTACCACGGCCTGTGGAGGCAAGTCGACCAACCCCTCCAGGCGCCGGTACTGGCGGAACTGCAGGGCCTGGGCGCCGCCGGGCAGGTTCATCATCCAGGGCTTGCCGTTCTGCAGGCCGCTGAGAGTGATCTCCAGGCTGCCCTGGAACTCCGGAGCCTTGCGTGCGGGCTGCATCACCAGCATCTGCCACTTGAGCTGGGCCCGGGTCTGTGGGTCGCCCAGCACCTCGGCTTGCAGGCTGCGGATCGACAGGCCGCTGGCGTTGGCCGGCATGAGCTGCTCGAAAAAACCCAGATCGTCGCGCAGGCTGCGGTTGTCGGCTTCGAGCTGACGCACCTTGGTGGTCAGGTGCTCCTGGGTGGCCAGGGCGGCGGTCAGCAGGCTGCCCGGCGTGGCGCTGGCGGCCAGGGCGCGGTCGCGCTCCTCGCGCAGCCGCGCCGCCTCGGCGCGCAGCTGCAGCAGTTCGTCCTTGGCCGCGCCGTCGAAGCCGGCGATCTGGCGGCCGAATTCGAAGGCCCACAGGCCAATCGCGGCACAAAACCCCATGACCAGCGCGATCACCGCCCAGCGCAGGGGCCAGGGCATGGCGCTGCGCACCGCCATGCGGGGCGCGCTGATGGTCAGGCGGCGTCGGAACAGTCGAAAACGCATGGGGGAGCCAGTCTAGCAGCCCCGTGTAAATGCAAAAAAGCCGCCCGACCCAGAGGGTGGACGGCTTTTGGCACAGGGCCGAGGCGGATCAGCGCTTGCTGAACTGCTTGGCGCGCCGGGCGGAGTGCAGACCGACCTTCTTGCGCTCGACCTCGCGGGCGTCGCGGGTCACAAAGCCAGCCTGGCTCAGCGCCGGCTTCAGCGTCGCGTCGTAGTCGATCAGGGCGCGGGTGATGCCGTGGCGGGTGGCACCGGCCTGGCCGGATTCACCACCGCCGTGCACATTGACCTGGATGTCGAAGGTTTCGACATGGTTGGTCAGCACCAGCGGTTGCTTGGCGATCATGATGGAGGTCTCGCGGCCGAAGTAGGCCTGGATGTCCTTGCCATTGACCGTGATCTTGCCAGAGCCTTTTTTCAGAAACACGCGGGCGACGCTGGATTTGCGACGGCCGGTGCCATTGTTCCATTCACCAATCATGCTCGTGCTCCCATCTGGGCGTCAGGCAATTCCAGCACTTTGGGCTGCTGGGCGGTGTGGGGGTGCTCTGCACCACCATACACCTTGAGTTTCTTGATCATGGCGTAGCCCAGCGGGCCCTTGGGCAGCATGCCCTTGACGGCCTTCTCCAGCGCGCGGCCGGGGTGCTTGGCCTGCAGGTCGCGGAAGTTGGTGGCCGTGATGCCGCCGGGGAAACCGGAGTGGCGGTAGTACACCTTGTCCAGGGACTTGGTGCCGGTCACGCGCAGCTTGGCGGCGTTGATGATGACGATGAAGTCACCGGTATCGACGTGAGGCGTGTAAATGGCTTTGTGTTTGCCGCGCAGACGGAGGGCAACTTCGCTGGCTACCCGGCCGAGCACCTTGTCGGTGGCGTCAATCACAAACCACTCGTGCTTCACATCAGCGGGTTTGGCGCTGAAAGTGCTCATGAGTTTCTCTTTTCAGAAAGTGGCTTGGCAGGCCCTTTTCCACGGTCGGCGTTCCTCTGACGGGATCTCTTAGGTGGGGTGTGGCACTGGTGCCAGGCGGTTTGCCCAGGCATTCAGCGCCCTTCGCCGCGGGGCCAAAAATCGCTGCGAAGCCAAAGATTATACGAAAAATCAAGGACTTGGCGCAAGCCAGACCTTGTCCAGCGGGTTACCATGCCGGCATGTTCAGCTACCGCCACGCCTTCCACGCCGGCAACCACGCCGACGTGCTCAAGCACACCCTGCTCATCGCCACCCTGCAGCACCTGACCGAGAAGGACACGGCGCTGAGCCTGGTCGACACCCACGCCGGAGCCGGCCTGTACCGGCTGGACAGCGGCCAGGCCGAGACCAGCGGCGAGGCGGCAGAGGGTTTCCTGCGTCTGGTTGAGGTGGCAAAAAACCCTGAAAGCCTTGCTGTCAAAGGCTCCAGCGCTCCTAAAACAATAGCATCCGCGCTGCAGGCCTACCTGGAACTGGTGGCCGGCTTCAGCGCCGGCAACAAGGTGCCGCTCTACCCTGGCTCACCGTTCGTGATGCAGCGGCTGATGCGGCCGCACGACCGGCTCAAGCTGTTCGAGCTGCACCCGACCGACGGCAAGCTGCTGGACGGCCACGTGGCGCAGCTGGAGGCCGGGCGCCAGGTGGCAGTGCTGCGCCAGGATGGCTTCGAGGGCCTCAAGGCCCTGCTGCCCCCACCCTCGCGGCGCGCGCTGGTGCTGATCGACCCAAGCTACGAGATCAAGAGCGACTACGCCAAAGTGAGCGCCTGCCTGCAAGACAGCCTGCGCCGTTTCGCCACCGGCACCTACCTGGTCTGGTACCCGATCATCCCGCGGCCGGAGGCGCACGGCCTGCCGCGCCGGCTCAAGACCCTGGCCCAGCAGGCTGGCAAGGCCTGGCTGCACGCCACGCTGTCGATCGGCAAGTCGGCCGAGCGGTCCGCCGGCCTGAACGCCAGCGGCATGTTCGTGGTCAACCCACCCCACACCCTGCGCGCCCAGATGCAGCAGGCGCTGCCGCAGTTGCAGGCCGCGCTGCAGCGCGGCAACGGCGCCGCCTGGTCGCTCGAAGCCTCCTGAGCCCCGCCGCCAGCCCTCAGCAGGCGCCCAGCAGCGGGCGCGGCGCCGGGCCGCCCTCGGTCATGGGCAGCAGCAGGTCCACCGACGCCTCGCCGCGCCCGAGCAGGCCCAGGGCACTGGCGGCGGCGCGGCTGAGGTCGATCACGCGGTCGGGCTGGTGCGGCCCCCGGTCGTTGATGCGCACCACCACCTCACGCTGGTTGCGCGGATTGCGCACCATCACACGGGTGCCGAACGGCAGGGTGCGGTGCGCCGCGGTCAGTTCATGCATGTTGAAGCGCTCGCCGCTGGCGGTGCGCCGCCCCTGCAGCGTGCGCCCGTACCAGGAAGCCAGGCCATGCTGCACATCGATCCACACCGGCGCACGCGTGCTGCGCACCGGCCGTGTGGCGGTGTCGACAAGGCAGGCAGCGTCTTCGGAAGAAGCGGGCAATGCCGCGCTGGGGCGGACCGGCGTCTTGGCGCAGGCCGACAGGGCCACCAGCAACAGCACACCCGCGGTGCGTGGCAGCAGGCAGCTCATGCCCGCATTTTCACACGGCAGGCACCAGCCCCAGGCGCTCGCAGATGGCCTGGGTGGCGGCCGCCTGGTTCATGGTGTAGAAGTGCAGGCCCGGCACACCGGCCACACGCAGCTGGTCGCACAGGTCGGTCACCACGTCCAGGCCGAAGGCCTTGATCGAGGCCGTGTCGTCGCCGAAGTGCTGCAGGCGCAGGCGGATCCAGCGCGGGATCTCGGCACCGCAGGCGTCGGAAAAGCGCATCAGCTGGGTGCTGCTGGTGATGGGCATGATGCCCGGCACGATGGGCACGGCCGCCGTGTCCACGCCATGGCGGTGCAGTTCGTCCACGTAGCGGAAATAGGCGTCGGCGTTGAAGAAATACTGGGTGATGCCGCTGTTGGCGCCAGCCTGGACCTTGGCCGCAAAGGCCTCGATGTCGGCCTGCGGCGAGCGCGCCTGCGGATGGGTCTCGGGGTAGGCCGCCACCTCCAGGTGGAACTGGCCACCGGTCTCGGCCCGGATGAAGGCCACCAGGTCGCTCGCATACCGGAACTCGCCGCCCAGGCCATAACCGCTGGGCAGGTCGCCGCGCAGCGCCACGATGCGGCGCACACCGGCCTGCGCGTAGGCCGCCAGGCGCTCGCCGATGCTCGCGCGCGTCTGGCCAATGCAGCTCAGGTGCGGCGCGGCCGGGCAGCCCTCGGCCATGATCTCGGTCACGGCCTGCAGGGTGCCGTCCTGGGTGGAGCCACCGGCGCCGAAGGTCACCGAACAGAACTCGGGCCGCAGGGCATAGAGCTGCTGGCGCACGGCGCGCAGCTTCTCGGCCCCCTCGGGGGTCTTGGGCGGGAAGAATTCCAGGCTGATCGGGAAACTCATGCGGGTGTCGCTTTCTGCGGTGTCTGCACGCGGTGTGCGGGTCAGGGTGCCGGGGCGCCACGCGCCGCGTGCACGAAAAATTCACGGTTGCCGTCGCCCCCACGGATCGGGCTGTCCCACCAGCCGCGCACGGCCAGGCCCAGCCCGGCACAGGCGCTGCGGACGCGCTGCTCGACCTCGGCAAACAGCGCCGGCTCGCGCACCAGGCCGCCCTTGCCGATCTGGCCGGGCTGCAGCTCGAACTGCGGCTTGACCAGCATCAGCAGCTGGCCGGCCGGCCGCAGCAGCGGCGCCAGGGCCGGCAGCACCAGGGTCAGGGAGATGAACGAGAGGTCGCCCACCACCAGGTCGAATCCCACCCCGTATGATGGGTCAAATACCTCCCCATCCCTTGTCGGATGGTCTTCTGTTGCTATCAAATTAGAAGCAACCAGGTGGCGGGCATTGACGTGTTCGAGGCAGCGCACGCGCGCGTCGGCGCGCAGCCTGGGGTGGAGCTGGCCATGGCCCACGTCCACCCCGACCACCCGCGCCGCGCCGTGCTGCAGCAGGCAGTCGGTGAAGCCTCCGGTGGACTGGCCCACGTCCAGGCAATGCCAGCCGCGCACGTCCAGGCCACTGGCGGCCAGCGCCCCTTCGAGCTTGAGCCCGCCGCGCGAGACGTAGCGCGCCTCGGCCGTGTCGGCCAGTGCCAGCTCGGCGCAGGCGGGCAGCTCGTCGCCGTTTTTCGCCACGGCCTGCCAGGCGGCCGCAGGCGTGCCGCGCCAGCGCACCCCGGCGGCGATCAGCCGCTGGGCCTGCGAGCGCGACGCGGCCAGGCCGCGTTCGACGAGGAGTTGATCGGCACGCATGACGAAACAGTCCATCCACCAGTCACTGCCGCAAGGCGCGTCGCGAGCGGGCGTCAGGCCAGGCGGGCGGCGCGCAGGCGCCGGCCTTGCCGGCCGTGAAGATGCCGAGCACCACCCAACAGCGCATCACGCCCGCGCAGTGACGCGGGACGCCGATCAATACCGGTAGGTGTCGGGCTTGTACGGGCCGTTCTTGTTCACGCCGATGTAGGCGGCCTGCGCGTCGGTCAGCTCGGTCAGCTGCGCGTTCAGCTTGGACAGCTGCAGGCGCGCCACCTTCTCGTCGAGGTGCTTGGGCAGCACGTAGACCTTGCCGGTCTGGTAGTCGTTCGGCTTGGTGAACAGCTCGACCTGGGCGATGGTCTGGTTGGCGAAGCTGGAGCTC
>CAZKDU010000126.1:0-6016 GCA_964551485.1 uncultured Burkholderiaceae bacterium | reverse complement strand
CACGTTGTAGTCCACCACTCGCTTCACAGGGACAAGGATCTTCATGGCTGATGCTTTCTGGAGATTCAACACAGGTGCCGTACTGTAGAACACGGCAACGCCTCCCCACGCCGGGGGTTGACCCGATCCGCACGCGGCAGGCCAGGTACGTTTGTTTTGACCGGGGCCCTCCTGGACACCCGCCGTGGGCGGGTGCCCCGTGGACCGGGGTGACGGCCTACTTGCGCCGGGTCAGCCAGGCCGCTGCCTCGCCCACCATGCCGCGGCGGAACAGCAGCACGCAGACCACGAACATGCCACCCATGATGACCGTGACCCAGGGGCCGACCTTGTCGGCCAGGGTGTTTTCCAGGCCCACGATGGTGATGGCGCCGACCACCGGCCCGAGGATGGTGCCCAGGCCGCCCAGCAGGGTCATGAGCACCACCTGACCAGACATGTGCCAGTGCACATCGGCCAGCGAGGCGAGCTGGAACACCAGGGCCTTGGTCGAACCGGCCAGGCCGGCCAGCGAGGACGAGATCACGAAGGCCACCAGCTTGTAGCGGCCCACGTCGTAGCCGAGCGAGGTGGCGCGTGGCTCGTTCTCGCGGATGGCCTTGAGGATCTGGCCAAACGGCGAGTTCACGGTGCGATGCACCAGCCAGAAGCCGCCGAGGAAGATTGCCAGCACGAAGAAGTACATGGCCAGGTTGTCGGACAGGTCGATCAGGCCGAACAGGCGCCCGCGCGGGATGCCCTGCATGCCGTCTTCACCACCGGTGAACGGCATCTGCACCGACAGGAAGAACACCAGTTGAGCCAGGCCCAGGGTGATCATGGCGAAGTAGATGCCGGCGCGGCGGATCGCCAGCAGGCCGAACAGCGCCCCCAGCGCGCCACCGAAGGCGGCCCCGGCCAGCAGGCCCAGCTCGGGCGTGAGGCCGAGGTCCTTGCACAGGTAGCCAGCGATGTAGGCCGAGCCGCCGAAGAAGGCCGCGTGGCCGAACGACAGCAGGCCGGCGAAGCCCAGCAACAGGTTGAAGGCACAGGCGAACAGCGCGAAGCACAGCACCTTCATGAGGAAGGTGGGGTAGATCAGGAACGGCGCCACCGCACCGATCAGCAGCAGCGCGCCGAACATCAGCGCCGTGCGCTGCGGGTTGCCGACCGCGCCGCTGGAGGATTCTGCAGATTTCATGGACATTCCTTCAAGCCTGCTTGCCGAACAAACCGGCGGGGCGCAACAGCAGCACCACCACCATGATCACGAAGATCACCACGGCCGAGGCCTCGGGGTAGAACACCTTGGTCAGCCCTTCGATCAGGCCCAGCCCCAGGCCGGTGAGGATGGAGCCGAGGATCGAGCCCATGCCGCCGATCACCACCACCGCAAACACCACGATGATGAGGTTGGAGCCCATGATGGGGTTGACCTGCATGATGGGCGCGGCCAGCACACCGGCGAAGGCGGCCAGCGCGGCGCCCGCGGCGTAGGTGGCGGTCACCAGCACCGGCACGTTGATGCCCAAAGCCTGCACCAAGTCGGGCCTCTGGGTGGCCGCGCGCAGGGTGGCGCCGAGCCGGGTCTTCTCGATCACGTACCAGGCCACCAGGCAGACGCTGAGTGCTGCCACCACCACCCAGCCACGGTACAGCGGCAGGAACATGAAGCCCAGGTGCACCCCACCCTGCAGCACCTCGGGCGCCTCGTAAGATTCGCCAGAAATACCGAAGTAGTTGCGGAACACACCCTCGGCGATCAGGGCCAGGCCGAAGGTCAGCAGCAGGCCGTACAGGTGGTCGAGCTTGTACAGGTGGCGCAGCATGCTGCGCTCGATCACCACCCCGATCACGCCCACCACCAGTGGCGACACCAGCAGCGACACCCAGTAGTTGATGCCCAGGTAGGTCAGTCCCATCCAGGCAGCAAAGGCGCCCATCATGTACTGCGCGCCATGTGCGAAATTGATGATATTGAGCAGGCCGAAGATGATGGCCAGCCCCAGGCTCAGAACGGCGTAGAACGAGCCGTTGATCAACCCCAGCAGCAGCTGCCCGAACAGGGCCTGCGAGGGGATGCCGAATATTTCCATGGCGCGAATCCTCAGAGTGGGTGGCACCCCTGCCCATCTGCGGGCAGGGGGCCGGTCGCACAGCCCGTGGGGCCGCTTACTTCTTGGCGATCAGCGGGCACTTGGACGCCGACAGCGGCTGGAAGGCCTCGGCCGCCGGGATGGTGGCACGCACGTGGTAGTAATCCCAGGGGGTCTTGGACTCAGCCGGTTTCTTGACCTGCAGCAGGTACATGTCGTGCACCATGCGGCCGTCGTCGCGGATGCTGCCGTTCTTGGCAAAGAAATCGTTGACCGGGGTCTTCTTCATCTGTGCCATAACCTTGGCGGTGTCGTCGCTGTTGAGGGCCTTGACCGCCTTCAGGTAGTGCATGACCGAGGAGTACTGGCCAGCCTGCACCATGGTCGGCATGCGCTTGTGCTGCTCGAAGAAGCGCTTGGACCAGGCCCGTGTCTCGTCGTTCAGGTCCCAGTAGAAACCTTCGGTCAGGTACATGTTCTGGGTGTTCTTCAGGCCCAGGGAATGCACGTCGGTGATGAACATCAGCAGGCCGGCGAGCGACTGCTTGCCAGTGATGCCGAACTCGGCCGCTTGCTTGATGGAGTTGATGGTGTCGCCCCCGGCGTTGGCCAGGCCGATGATCTGCGCGCCGGAAGACTGGGCCTTGAGCAGGAAGGACGAGAAGTCCGTGCCCGGGAACGGGTGGCGCACCGAGCCCAGCACCTCGCCGCCATTGGCCTTGACCACCTCGCTCGCGTCCTTCTCCAGCGAGTGGCCGAAGGCGTAGTCGGCGGTCAGGAAGAACCACTTCTTGCCACCTTGCTTGACCACGGCCTTGGCGGTGCCGTTGGCCACCGCGTAGGTATCGTAGGTCCAGTGCACGGTCACGTCGTTGCAGCTCTCGTTGGTGACCAGCGTGGAGGCCGCGCCCGACACCAGGGCAATGCGGTTCTTCTCCTTGGCGATCTTCTGCACGGCCAGGGCCACCGAGGTGGTCACCAGCTCGGTGGCCACGTCCACCTTGTCTTTCTCGAACCATTCGCGCGCCTTGTTGGCGGCGATGTCACCTTTGTTCTGGTGGTCGGCCGACACCATCTCGACCTTGAAGGCCGGCTTTTCCTTGGCCACGAAATCGTCGATGGCCATCTTGGTGGCCACCACCGTGCCCTGGCCAGCCACGTCCGAGTACAGGCCCGACAAATCGGTCAACACGCCGATGCGCACCACACCGTCCGACACCTCGGCCTGGGCGGCCGCGGCCAGCACGGTCAGGCCCACGGCCTGGCAAATCTGTTTGAGTTTCATCACGGGTCTCCTGAGGGTTGGGGAAAGGGAACAACAGGCCGGGCTCAGACGCCCAGCAACTCATGCAGCATGCCGGTCTTGTCTGCCAGCTCGTCTTTGTGCACCGTCGCCACGATGCGCCCGTGTTCGAGCACGTAGTGGCGGTCGGCCAGGGGGGCGGCGAAGCGGAAGTTCTGCTCCACCAGCACGATGGTGTAGCCACGTGCCTTGAGCAGACGGATCACCTCGCCGAGCTTTTTCACGATCACAGGGGCCAGGCCCTCGGTGATCTCGTCGAGCAGCAGCAGGCGTGCACCGGTACGCAGGATGCGCGCCATGGCCAGCATCTGCTGCTCGCCGCCAGACAGGCGTGTGCCCGGGCTGTGGCGGCGCTCGTGCAGGTTGGGGAAGATGTCGTAGATCTCCTCAAGGCTCATGCCGCCCTCGGCCACCTGGGGCGGCAGCATCAGGTTTTCTTCGGTGCTCAGGCCGGCGAAGATGCCGCGCTCTTCGGGGCAGTAGCCCAGGCCCAGGCGCGCGATCTTGTGTGGCGCCATGTCGATCAACTCGGTGCCGTTGAACCGCACCGAGCCGGTGCGCCGCCCCACCAGGCCCAGCAGGGCCTTGAGGGTGGTGGAACGCCCGGCGCCGTTGCGCCCCAGCAGGGTGATGAGCTCCCCCGCATTCACCTGCAGGTCGATGCCATGCAGGATATGGGACTCGCCGTAGTAGGCCTGCAGGTCTTTGATCTGCAACAGGTGGGTGCCGTTTGCCATGTTCATGCCTCCACCCCCACGTACGCTTCAAGCACGCGCGGGTTCTGCGACACCGTCAGGTAGTCGCCCTCGGCGAGCACGCTGCCACGCTGCAGCACGGTGATGGTGTCGCACAGCGACTCGACCACCGACAGGTTGTGCTCGACCATCAAGATGGTGCGGTTGGCCGAGACCTTGCGGATCAGCTCCACCACGCGCCCCACGTCCTCGTGGCCCATGCCCTGGGTCGGCTCATCCAGCAGCATCAGCTCGGGGTCCAGCGCCAGGGTGGTGGCGATCTCCAGGGCACGCTTGCGGCCGTAGGGCATCTCCACCGTCAGGGTGTCGGCAAACTCGGCCAGGTCCACCGCCTCCAGCAGGGCCATGGCACGGTCGTTGAGTTCGTTGAGCCGCGCCACCGAGGCCCAGAAGTGGAAGGAGTCGCTGCGCTTGCGCTGCAGCGCCCCGCGCACGTTATCCAGCACGCGGAGGTTGCCGAAAGTGGCCGAGATATTGAACGAGCGGATCATGCCGCGGCGCGCCACCTGCACCGGCGTTTCACGCGTGATGTCCACCCCATTGAGCCGGATGTGGCCCGAGGTCGGTGGCAGGAACTTGGTCAGCAGGTTGAACACCGTGGTCTTGCCGGCACCGTTGGGGCCGATCAGCGCGTGCACGCTGCCGCGCCGCACCTTGAGGTTGACGTCGGAGACGGCGGTGAAACCCAGGAACTCCTTGGTCAGGCCTTCGGTCTGGAGGATGATGTCGTCGCTCATGCGGCCCTTTCGGTCATTCGATCGCGCTGGCGGATTTGACGGCGCCGCGCAGCACAAATTTCTGGATCTTGCCCGTGGAGGTCTTGGGCAGCGGCCCGAAGACCACGCGCTTGGGCACCTTGAAACGGGCCAGCAGCCCCTTGCAGTGCTCGGTGATGTCCTGTTCGGTGGCACTGGCCCCGGGTTTGAGCTCGACGAAGGCGCAGGGCACTTCGCCCCACTTGGCGTCGGGCTGGGCCACCACGGCCGCGAACATCACGGCCGGGTGCCGGTGCAGCGCGTCCTCGACTTCGATCGAGGAGATGTTTTCACCGCCGGAGATGATGATGTCCTTGCTGCGGTCCTTGATCTTGACATAGCCGTCCGGGTGCATCACGGCCAGGTCTCCAGTGTGGAACCAGCCGCCGGCAAAGGCCTCGGCCGTGGCCTCGGGGTTCTTCAGGTAGCCCTTCATCACAATGTTGCCGCGAAAGAAGATCTCGCCCATGGTCTCACCGTCGGCCGGCACCGGTGCCAGGGTCTCGGGGTCGAGCACGGTCACGGCCTGCTGCAGTGGGTAGGCCACGCCCTGGCGGCCATTGAGTGCGGCGCGTTCCTCGACCGACAGGCTGGCCCAGGCCTCCTGCTTGGCGCACACAGCCGCCGGGCCGTAGACCTCGGTCAGGCCATAAACGTGGGTGATGTCGATGCCGGCACGCTCGCAACCCTCGATCACGGTGGCCGGCGGGGCGGCGCCGGCAATCAGGCCTTGCACGGTGTGTGTGATGCCCGCACGCAGTTCGGCCGGCGCGTTGATCAGCATGCTGTAGACGATCGGCGCTCCACACATGTGGCTGACCCGGTGTTCACGGATCAGCTGGAAGATCAGCGCCGGGTCGACGCGGCGCAGGCAAACGCTGGTGCCGGCATTGAGCGCCAGCGTCCAGGGAAAGCACCAGCCGTTGCAGTGAAACATGGGCAGGGTCCAGAGGTAGACCACGTGCTGCGGCAGGTTCCAAGTGATGACGTTGCTGGCCGCGTTCAGGTAGGCTCCGCGGTGGTGCGAGACCACGCCTTTGGGGTTGCCGGTGGTGCCCGAGGTGTAGTTGAGCGCGATCGCGTCCCACTCGTCGGCCGGCAGCTGCCAGGCGAAGTCCGGGTCGCCCT
>CAZKDU010000125.1:0-6029 GCA_964551485.1 uncultured Burkholderiaceae bacterium | reverse complement strand
GGCGCCCTCCTGGCTGGCGACACAGCCGCCCACACCAATCTTCACGCCCTTTTGCTTGAGGTGCTGGACCCGGCCCAGGTCGGAGAACACTTTCTCCTGTGCCTTCTCACGCACCGAGCAGGTGTTGAACAGAATCAGGTCGGCCTCGTCCACGTTCTGGGTGGGCTCGTAGCCCTGGGCGGCGTTCAGCACGTCGGCCATCTTGGCCGAGTGGTACTCGTCCATCTGGCAGCCTATGTTTTTGATGAAGACTTTCTTGCTCATGGTGTGGGGTCGCGGTGGGGCTGGCAGGGGAACAGGGGTCAGCGGGGGTAACCGGGCAGCTGGTGGTAGGGGGTCTGGCCGTCGTCGCGGGCCGGCCCCTGCTGCTCGGACTGGAACAGGAAGTTGCGGCCGCTGCCGGCGCCCGCGCGCTGCTCGCGCGCCTCGGCCGCGGTCAGCACCCAGACCTCGTGAATCTGGCCGCCGGCGTCGCGCAGGTAGTTCACGGTCAGGGCCTGGCCGGCCACGCTGGCCGGTGTCAGCAGCAGGTTGTTGGGGCCGCGGATGCGCGCGCCCGGTGCGAGCCGGGCCGGCTGGCCGTCCAGCCGCACCTCGGGTGCGGCGGTCACCACCAGCTCGCCGCGCAGGGCGGCGTCGGGGAAGAGGCGCACGGCCTCCTGGGCCAGGGCCGTAAGCGCGGCGGCCAGCAGGGCAGTCAGCACCTGGCGATGCAGGGCGCGAAAGCTCAGGCAGCGGTTCATGGTGTGGATCCAGAGGCTGTTGAACCAAGGGGGTGGCCGGGGGGCAGCGCACC
Source organism: uncultured Burkholderiaceae bacterium (assembly GCA_964551485.1). Classification (GTDB taxonomy): domain Bacteria; phylum Pseudomonadota; class Gammaproteobacteria; order Burkholderiales; family Burkholderiaceae_C; genus CAZKDU01. Next base: position 5,233 of record CAZKDU010000125.1, on the reverse strand, counting down.
CCAAAAAGCAGGGTGTGCCCTGTGGGTTGCAGCGCCATGTGGGCACAGGCGAGGCGCCGGCAGCGCTTCGGTGGCTGGTGCATGCAGCCATGCCCGCGGGGCTTGCACGGCTGCCCAATTTTAACTGATCGGTGGGTGTTGGGAGTGGCGCGGGCGGCGCCAGTTGGCCGCTGGCCCGTGGGGCTGGTGAAGCGGGTCCGCGCGGGCGTGGTGCAGGCTTCGGGGGGGGGGGCGGCGGCGCCCCGCGGGAAAGGCCGGGTGGGGAGGGCCGGATGGGATCAGGCCCGGGCGCGCGTCATTGCTTCCAGCTGGCCGCGCCCAGCAGGATGACCTGCAACTGGTGCACCAGGCGGTCCGACATTTCGGCCTCCAGCAGGGGCTGGTCTGCCGGCAGGTCGAGGATTTCCGGGGTGGCCGCCAGCATGCTGGTGACGATCAGTCCACACACCAGCAGCAGGGTGGCGGTGGACATGTCGGGGAACAGGCCCAGCTGACGTATGTCCTGGGCCATGTCACTGGTGAAGTGGCTGACGTGGTTGCGGATCGCCAGGCGCAAGGTGCGGCTGCCGCCGGCCTGCTCGCAGCAGATGAACAGGAAATGCGAGCGGTGGCGCCGCACATACTGGTGGTAGACCTGCACCGACTGCCGCACCACGTCGCTCTGCCGCGAATTGGGCTGGCGCACCTCGCGCAGCAGGTGCCGCAGGGTGATGCCTGCCTCCTCGACCAGGGCCAGGCCCAGTGCATCGGTGTCGCGGAAGTGGCGGTAGAACGCATTGGGCACCATGCCCGCCTCGCGGGCGATCTCCCGGATGCCCAGGCTGGTGAAGCTGCGGCCCGCATCCACCAGCGTCAGCGCTGCCTGCAGCAGGCTGCTGCGCGTCAGGTCCTTGCGTTCGGTGCGCGTCAGGTCCTCTTTGCGCTGGCGGCGGGGGGCAGCAGTGGCAGCGGGCATGACCGGGATTTTGACAATTCTGTGTACGGCAGAGTGTGGTGCCAGAGTGGGGATTTTGGTGCTTTTCAAAGGTGAATTAGAGCATGGGGACTAGAGCGGTGAAAGTTCGATTGCATTTGAGTGTACAAATGTACACAATCTGCGCCAACGACCACTTGAGGCTCCCCAATGACCGACTCGTACCTTGGCTTCGCCAACTCCTCCCTGGGCTCCCGCCTCGTTGCGGTGCTGGGCCTGCCCAAGCCCCTGCCGCTGGAGCGCCACCGCCCCGACCAGCCTGTTGTCAAAGGCAGCGTGCTGGTGGGCGCTGGCGGCACACCTCAGCTGCTGGGTGCGCTGGCCCGCTGCTTCAAGGCCATGGCGGTGCAGACGGTGGCGCACCGCGGTGTGCCGCAGTGGACCCAGGCCGCCAGCCAGGCCGGCCTGATGTCCGGCCGCTGGGCCCTGGGCGACAAGCCCGGTGACAAGGTCAAGGCCTTGGTGTTCGACGCCACCGGCCTGCAGTCCAGCGAAGAATCTGACGCGCTGTACCAGTTCTTCCACGACGCCGCCCGCTCGGTGCTGCCCTGCGGCCGTGTGGTGGTGCTGGGCCGCCCACCCGAGGCCTGTGCCGCGCCGCGCCAGGCCACGGTGCAGCGCGCACTCGAAGGCCTGACCCGCGCGCTGGCCAAGGAGCTCAAGCGCGCGATCACCGTGCAGCTGGTCTACGTGGCCGAAGGCGCCGAGGACCAGCTGGAGAGCACGCTGCGCTTCCTGCTGTCGCCGCGCTGCGCCTATGTGTCGGCCCAGGTGGTGCGCATCGGCGTGCCGCGTGTGGCCGAGGCTGGCGCCATCGACTGGGCCCGGCCGCTGGCCGGCAAGAAGGTGCTGGTCACTGGTGCCTCGCGCGGCATCGGCGAAGCGATTGCCGAGGTGATGGCGCGTGACGGCGCCGAGGTGATCTGCCTCGACGTGCCGCAGGCCCAGGCCGGGCTGGACGCGGTGGCCGCGCGCCTGGGCGGCAAGGCCCTGGCGCTGGACATCGGTGCCAAGGAAGCGCCGCAGGCCCTGGTGGACGCGGCGCTGGCCGACGGCGGCTGGGACGTGGTGGTGAACAACGCCGGCATCACCCGCGACAAGACCATCGCCAACATGAAAGAGCACCTATGGCATTCGGTGGTCAACGTCAACCTTTCCACCCAGGAGCGCATCAACGAGGCGCTGGTGGCGTCGGGCGCGCTCAAGGCCGGCGGCCGCATCGTCTGCGTGTCGTCGATCTCGGGCATCGCCGGCAACCTGGGCCAGACCAACTACGCGCTGTCCAAGGCCGGCGTCATCGGCATGGTGCAGAGCCAGGCCCCAGTGCTGGCCGACAAGGGCATCACCATCAACGCGGTGGCGCCGGGCTTCATCGAGACCCAGATGACCGCCGCCGTGCCGCTGATGATCCGCGAGGCCGGCCGCCGCATGAATGCCATGGGCCAGGGCGGCCAGCCGGTCGACGTGGCCGAGGCCATCGCCTGGTTCGCCTCGCCGGCCTCGGGCGGTCTGACCGGCAACGTGGTCCGCGTCTGCGGCCAGAGCCTGATCGGCGCGTGAGCCCCATGAAAACCCTCGAGATCACCCGTGCCCCGAGCCTGGCCACCACCTTTGTGCGGGCGCTGCGCAGCAGTTCCAAGAAGCCCGGCGCACTGGCGGCGCTGCCGCCGGTGACGCTGGTCATGCCGCGTGTGGTGGTGGACGGCGCGCACGTCGCCCGCTACGGTGCGGTCTGCGGCTTCAAGCCGGCTGACGGCGTGCCGCTGATCTATCCGCAGATGCTGACCTTCCCCTTGGTCACCCACTACATCAGCTCGCCTGACTGCCCCTGGCCCGCCCTGGGCACGGTGCACCTGGCCAACGCGATCAGCCAGCACGCCGCGCTGCAGCCCGGCGACGCGGTGCGGGTGGAGCTGCAGACCGGCGAGCTGTTTGCGCACGACAAGGGCCAGGTGTTCGACCTGCAGCTGCGCATCCTGCGCGGCGACGACCTGGTGTGGACCACCACCCAGACCCTGCTGCGGGTGGGCGTGAAGCCGGCCGCGGGCCAGTCGTATGCGGGCCAGATCCCGGGCGATGCGCCGCTGTCCTGCCAGGCCGAGTTCTTCGCGCCGGCCGACCTCGGCCGCCGTTACGGCGCGGTGTCGGGCGACCGCAACCCCATCCACCTCTCGGCGCTGAGCGCCAAGCTGTTTGGCTTCAAGCGCGCGATTGCCCACGGCATGTGGACCCAGGCCCGCGCCGCGGCCTGCCTGTTGCCCGACCACCCGCTGGCCCAGGCCTCGCTCAACGTCGAGTTCAAGACGCCGCTGTTCCTGCCGGCCAAGGCCACGCTGTGGAGCGCCCGCACGGCCGGTGGCGCGCAGTTCGAGGTGCGCGACGGCAAGGGCCAGAAGCCCCATGTGCGTGGCCAGCTCGTGTACTGAGCCGCCGCCCCTTATTCCCCCAATTTTCAGGAGTCACCCCATGACCACCGTTCGTCGCGTCGCCATCCTCGGCGGCAACCGCATCCCCTTCGCCCGTTCCAACACGGTGTACTCGCATGTCTCCAACCAGGACATGCTGACCGCCACGCTGCAAGGCCTGGTGGACCGCTTCAACCTGCACGGCGAGCGCCTCGGTGACGTGGTCGCCGGCGCGGTGATGAAGCACTCGCGCGACTTCAACCTGGTGCGCGAGAGCGTGCTCTCGACCACGCTGTCGCCCGAGACGCCGGCCTTCGACATCCAGCAGGCCTGCGGCACCGGCCTGGAAGCGGCCATGCTGGTGGCCAACAAGATCGCGCTGGGCCACATCGAGAGCGGCATTGCCGGCGGTGTGGACACCACCTCGGACGCGCCGATTGCGCTGAACGAGAAGATGCGCAAGATCCTGCTGGACCTGTCGCGTGCCAAGACCCTGGGCCAGCGCCTGGGCATTGCCGCGCGGCTGCGCCCCAGCATGCTGGTCAAGCCCGCGCTGCCGCGCAACGGCGAGCCGCGCACCGGCCTGTCCATGGGCGAACACGCCGAGCAGATGGCGCGCACCTGGAATGTCAGCCGCGAGGCGCAGGACGAGCTGGCGCTCAAGAGCCACCAGAACCTGGCCAAGGCCTACGAACAAGGCTTCTTCAACGACCTGATGACCACCTTCAAGGGTGTCACCCGCGACAACAACCTGCGGCCTGAGCTGAGCATCGAGAAGTTGCGCACGCTGAAACCCGTGTTCGACAAAAAGGTCGCACCTGGCCAGGGCACGCTGACCGCCGGCAACTCCACGCCGCTGACCGACGGTGCCTCGGCCGTGCTGCTGGCCAGCGAAGAATGGGCGGCCGCACGCCAGCTGCCGGTGCTGGCCTACCTGACGTTCAGCGAAGTCGCCGCGGTGGACTTCTTCGACAAGAAAGAGGGCCTGCTGATGGCCCCGGCCTACGCCGTGCCGCGCATGCTGGCACGGGCCGGCCTGACGCTGCAGGACTTCGACTACTACGAGATCCACGAGGCTTTTGCCGCCCAGGTGCTGTGCACGCTGGACGCCTGGGAAGACGCCGCCTTCTGCCGCGACAAGCTGGGCCTGGACCAGCCCTTGGGCGCGATCGACCGGGCCAAGCTCAACGTCAACGGCAGTTCGCTGGCCGCTGGCCACCCGTTTGCCGCCACCGGCGGCCGCATCGTCGCCACGCTGGCCAAGATGCTGGCGCAAAAAGGCTCGGGCCGCGGCCTGATCTCCATCTGTGCGGCCGGCGGCCAGGGTGTCGTCGCCATTGTGGAAAGGTAATTCGCCATGCTGCAGTACAAAGCCCCCCTGCGCGACATGCGCTTCCTGATCAACGAGGTGCTGGACTACCCGGCCCACTACGCCAGCCTCTCCAACGGCGCCGACGCCACACCGGAGATGGTGGACGCCATCCTGGAAGGCGCGGCCACGCTGTGCGAAGAGGTGCTGGCACCGCTGAACGCCAGCGGCGACCAGGAAGGGTGCCAGCTGAAAGACGGTGTGGTCACCACGCCCCAGGGTTTCAAGGAGGCCTATGCCGAATTCGTGGCCGGCGGCTGGCAGGGCCTGTCTTTTCCCACCGAGTACGGCGGCCAGGGCCTGCCGATGTCGCTGAACCTGTTCAAGTCGGAAATGATGGGCGCGGCCAACTGGTCGTTCACCATGTACCCGGGCCTGAGCATCGGCTGCATCAACACCTTGCTGCAGTTCGGCACGCCCGAGATCAAGCAGCATTACCTGCCGCGCCTGGTGTCGGGTGAATGGACCGGCACCATGTGCCTGACC
>CAZKDU010000124.1:2094-6091 GCA_964551485.1 uncultured Burkholderiaceae bacterium | reverse complement strand
GACATCGAGGCGCTCAAGCGCTGCGACATCGTCATCACCGCACAAGGCGGCGACTACACCAACGAAGTGTTCCCCAAGCTGCGCGCCGCCGGCTGGACCGGCCACTGGATTGACGCGGCCTCGTCGCTGCGCATGAAGGACGACGCCGTCATCATCCTCGACCCGGTCAACATGCCGGTGATCCAGGCCGCGCTGGCCAAGGGCGGCAACAACTGGGTGGGCGGCAACTGCACCGTGAGCTGCATGCTCATGGGCGTGGGTGCGCTGTACAAGGCCGGCCTGGTCGAGTGGATGAGCACCCAGACCTATCAGGCCGCCAGCGGCGGCGGCGCCCAGCACATGCGCGAATTGCTCACGCAGTACGGCACTCTGAACGCGGAAGTGAAGGCGCTGCTGGACGACCCGAAGAGCGCCATCCTGGAGATCGACCGCAAGGTGATTGCCAAGCAGCGCAGCCTGTCGGCGGCCGAGACGGCCAACTTCGGCGTGCCGCTGGGCGGCTCGCTGATCCCGTGGATCGACAAGGACCTGGGCAACGGCATGTCCAAGGAAGAGTGGAAGGGCATGGCCGAGACCAACAAGATCCTCGGCCAGGGCGAGGGCTTCGGCAGCCCTGCCATCCCCGTGGACGGCTTTTGCGTGCGCGTGGGCGCGATGCGCTGCCATAGCCAGGCCCTGACCTTCAAGCTCAAGAAGGACGTGCCGGTGGCCGATATCGAGGGCATGATCGCTGCCGACAACGCCTGGGTGAAGGTGGTACCCAACACCCGCGAGGCCACCATCCGTGACCTGACACCCGTGGCCGTGACCGGCACCATGACCATCCCCGTGGGCCGCATCCGCAAGCTCGCCATGGGCCCAGAGTACGTCGGCGCCTTCACCATCGGTGACCAGTTGCTGTGGGGTGCGGCCGAACCGCTGCGCCGCATGCTGCGCATCCTGCTGGACGCCTGATGCGCGCTGGGCGACTGCCTGCCAACGGCCTGTGCCTTGCGGTGCAGGCCGTTGTTGCATGCGCCCGCTGTGCAGCGGGTGCACTCGGCTTGTCAGGCCCGGGGCTTGATGCTATGGTCATCCGCGCCCTGCAGACGCGTCTTTCCACCGGCCCCTTATGACACACACCCCCAGCGCCTCGTCTTTCTTGTCATCCCTTGCGCGTGCGCGTTCGCGCAGCGGCCTGAGCACGGTGGGCCTGGCAGTGCTGCTGGCGACCCTGGGGCCGGCTGCCCAGGCCTTGACGCTGGGCGGCATCAGCGTGCAGTCCAACCTCGGGGAACCGCTGCGCGCCGAAGTCAGCCTGCCCGACATCGACGCCAACGAAGCCACCAGCCTGCAGGCCAAGGTCGCGTCCCCCGAAGCCTACAAGGCCGCTGGCATCAACTACAACCCGCTGCTGGCCGCCGTGCAGGTGACCCTGCAGCGCCGCCCCGACGGCCGCCTGGTGCTGCGCATCAACGGCGACCGCGCCATCAACGAACCCTTTCTCGACCTGGTGATCGAGGCGCGCTGGGCCAGCGGCCGCCTGGTGCGTGACTACACCCTGCTGCTGGACCCCCCCTCGCGAGACCGCAGCAACCCTGCTCCGCAGGAGCCGGCCACGCAAGTGCCTGCCGGCACCCAGTCGGGCGGCCGCCCGGCGGCCACCACCGACGCCGCTGCCGCGCCGGCCTCCGAGCCCCGTGCCGCCATCCGCCGCCGCACCCCCGTGCCCACGGCCCCGGTGCCCCGCAGCCCGACCGAACCGGGCCGGGTCACCGTGCAGTCGGGCGACACCGCCAGCAGGCTGGTGGCCCCACTGCGCCCGGCCCAGGTTTCGCTGGACCAGATGCTGATCGCGCTGCTGCGCGCCAACCCCGAGGCCTTTGTCAACGGCAACGTCAACCGGCTCAAGGCGGGGGTGGTGCTGGACCTGCCCACCGAGGAACAGGCTGCGGCCATCCCGCCCGGCGAAGCACGCCAGGCCGTGCAGGCCCAAAGCCGGGATTTCAACGACTACCGGCGCAAACTCGCCGGCCTGGCCCCGGTTGCCGAAGTGGCCGGCGCAGGCCGCAAAGCCACTGGCCAGGTGCAGGCCCAGGTCGAAGACAAAAAGGCCAGTGCCCCGGGCAACGACAAGCTCACCCTGAGCAAGGGCGCCGTGCAGGGCCGCACCGCAGCCAGTGCCGCCGCGGAAGACCGCATCGCCAAGGACCGCCAGACCCAGGAAGCGTCGAGCCGCGTGGCTGAGCTGTCGCGCAACCTCAATGAACTGCGCCAGCTCGCCAGCGCCCCGGCCAGCCCGGCGTCCACACCTGCTGTGGCCGCCACCCCTGCAAGCGCCAAAGCCAGTGGCGAGCTGGGTCTGGCGCTCACGCGCTCACTGCCAGCCTCGGCCACTGCATCGGCCACCCCTGCGGCAGCCAACGCAAGCTCCCCGGCCCTGGCCACCCCTGGCCCCACCACCCCGGCGGCCAGCAGCGCCAGCGCCCCGACCAGCGGTGCCAGCGAGGCGGCCAGCCCGGCCTCGGCCCCGGTTGCCGCCGAAGCCGCTGCCTCTGCGGCCAGCACCCCGGCCACCCCGGCGGCCGATGGCCCAGCCAGCGCCCCGATGGCTGGTGCATCCACCCCCCAACCCCCGGCCAGCGCGGCGTCGGCACCTCAGGCACAGGCCAGCGGTCTGGTCGACCTGCTGGTGAACAACCCACTGGTGGCGCCTGCCGCAGGGGCCCTGATCGCCCTGCTGGCAGCCCTGGGGCTGTACCGTGCACGCCAGCGCAAACAGGCTGCGGCCATCGACAGCTCCTTTCTCGACCAGGGGCCGCAGCTCGATTCGCTGTTCTCGGCCAGCGGCGCCCACCAGGTGGACACCAGCGAGCAACCTGCCGACGCCGCCGTGTCGTCCATGGTCTACTCACCCAGCCAACTGGCGTCGGCCGACCAGGTCGACCCCGTGGCCGAGGCCGACGTCTACCTGGCCTACGGGCGCGACCTGCAGGCCGAGGAAATCCTGCTGGAGGCCCTGCGCAACGCCCCCACGCGCCTGGCCATCCACAGCAAGCTCCTGGACATCTACGCCAAGCGCCAGGACACGGCCAACTTCGAGGGCCTCGCGCGCAAGGCGCACGAGCTCACAAGCGGCAGCGGCCCGGACTGGGTGCGCATTGCCCTGCTCGGCCAGACCATCGATGCGGCCAACCCGCTGTACGCCACGCCGTCCCTGCAAGCCATGGCAGAAGCCGAGCCCGAGCCACCCAGCCGTGCCACACTGGACACCCTGCCCGCAGCGGCCGAGCCTGTGGTGCCGACGCAGCTCCCGGTGGTGCCCGCTCCAATCACCGAACCCGCCCCGTTGGCGTCGCAGCCTGCTGCCCTCGACGCGCTGGACCTCGACCTGAGCTTCCCCGACGAGCCCGCTGCCTTCAGCCCTTCCGTCACCGCCGGCCTGGACCTGCCCGCCACACCAGCCGCGACCCTGGCAGCGGCTGCAGCCGCCCCCGACTTCGACCTGGACTTCGGCGACGACGACCTGGACAACCGCACACCGCCTCCCGCAGCCACCCGTGCCCCGGCAGACTTTGCCATCGACGCGCTGTCGCTCGACCTGGACCCGGTCCCCGCCCCTGCCCCGGTGGGTGCGGCTGGCACGCCGAGCTACGCCGACCCGCTGGGCACCAAACTCGAGCTGGCCGAGGAGTTCCTGGCCATCGGTGACCAGGCCGGTGCCCGCACCCTGGCCGAAGAGGTGGTGGCCGAGGCCAGCGGCGAGCTCAAGGCCCGGGCCGATCGCTTCCTGGCCAGCCTGCCTTGAGCCCCGCCCCGCCCGCCCCCTCTGTCCGCCCCACCCCCCCTGAGCGCCCGCCGGGCACCCGGCGCATTGCGCTGGGCGTCAGCTACCTCGGCCAAGCCTACAGCGGCTGGCAGAGCCAGCCCTCGGGCCAGACCGTGCAGGACCACCTGGAGGCCGCACTCGGCCAGTTCGCGGCGCAACCGGTGTCCACCGTCTGCGCCGGCCGCACCG
>CAZKDU010000124.1:0-2084 GCA_964551485.1 uncultured Burkholderiaceae bacterium | reverse complement strand
AGGTGGTGCATTTCGACACCGCGCTGCAGCGCGAGCCGTTTTCCTGGGTGCGTGGCACCAACCGCTTCCTGCCACCCGACATCGCCGTGCAGTGGGCACAGGAAGTACCCGCCGGCTTCCACTCGCGCGCCTGTGCCGTGGCGCGCCGCTACGCCTACGTGCTGCTGGAATCGCCGGTGCGCCCGAGTGTGGACGCCGGCCGCGTGGGCTGGGTGTTCCGCCCGCTCGACGCCGACGCCATGCAGGCCGCGGCCGGGCACCTGCTCGGCACCCACGACTTCAGCTCGTTCCGTGCGGCCGGCTGCCAGGCGCGCAGCCCGGTCAAGACCCTGCGCCATGCCTCGGTGGCGCGGCGCGGCGCCTACTGGCGATTCGAGTTCGAGGCCGACGCCTTTTTGCACCACATGATCCGCAACCTCAGGGGCTGCCTGGTGCTGGTAGGCCAGGGCCTGCAGCCACCGGGCTGGATGGCCGAGGTGCTGGCCGCGCGCAGCCGCGACGCCGCCGCCCCCACGTTCTCGCCCGACGGGCTGTATTTCCTCGGGCCGGTGTACCCGCCCGAATGGGGGCTGCCGCAGCGCACGGCTGCGTATGATGGGCTCCCATGAGCCCCGCCGACCCGACCCGCCCTCCCATCCGCACCCGCATCAAGATCTGTGGCCTGACCCGCGAGCAGGACGTGGACGCCGCCGTGGCCGCCGGTGCCGACGCCGTGGGCTTCGTGATGTACCCGCCCAGCCCGCGCCACGTGACGCCGCAGCGCGCCGCCGCCCTGGCCGCCCGCCTGCCGCCCTTCGTCACCCCGGTGCTGCTCTTCGTCAATCCGGATGCTACGGATTTGATAGCGGTCACCTCAATGGTGCCGGGGGCTTTGCTGCAATTTCATGGGGACGAATCGGTGGCGCAGTGCGAAACCCTGGCGCACCGGGCGCAGCGCCGCTACCTGCGCGCCGCGCGCATCCCGCTGGACGGCGCCGCCATGCCGGACTTGGTAAAATTCGCGTCCGACTACTCCAGCGCCCAGGCCATCCTGCTCGACGCCCATGTCGACGGGTACGGCGGCGGCGGCAAGGCATTCGATTGGTCACGCCTTCCAACAAGCGTCAACGCTCACCTCGTCTTGTCTGGTGGGCTCACGCCTGCAAACGTGACCGATGGCATTGTGCAGGTGCGAGCGCGCGGCCTGTCCCTGGCCGTTGACGTGAGTTCCGGTGTCGAGGCCGCCAAGGGCCTCAAGGACGCCGACAAGATCCACCGCTTCGTTGCCGCCGTGCGCGCGGCCGACGCCCTTCTGGCCATGAGCTGAAGACCATGTTTTCCTACCAACAACCCGACCCCAGCGGCCACTTCGGCATCTACGGTGGCAGCTTCGTCAGCGAAACGCTGACGCATGCCATCAACGAGCTGCGCGAAGCCTACGCCCGCTACCAGCACGACCCGGCCTTCCTGGCCGAGTTCCAGGACGAACTGGCCCATTTCGTGGGCCGGCCCTCGCCCGTCTACCACGCCGCACGCATGAGCCGCGAGCAGGGCGGCGCCCAGATCTTCCTCAAACGCGAGGACCTGAACCACACCGGCGCCCACAAGATCAACAACGTGATCGGCCAGGCCATGCTGGCGCGCCGCATGGGCAAGCCGCGCGTGATCGCTGAGACCGGCGCCGGCCAGCATGGCGTGGCCACTGCCACCATCTGCGCGCGCTACGGGCTGGAGTGCGTGGTCTACATGGGCAGCGAGGACGTCAAGCGCCAGAGCCCCAACGTCTACCGCATGCACCTGCTCGGCGCCAAGGTCGTGCCGGTGGACAGCGGCAGCCGCACGCTGAAGGACGCGCTCAACGAGGCCCTGCGCGACTGGGTGACGAACGTCGAGAACACCTTCTACATCATCGGCACCGTGGCCGGGCCGCACCCTTACCCCATGATGGTGCGCGACTTCCAGAGCGTGATCGGCGAGGAATGCCTGACGCAGATGCCGGAGTTTCTGAACGGCGGACAGCCCGACGTGGTGGTGGCCTGCGTGGGCGGCGGCAGCAATGCGATGGGCATCTTCTATCCCTATGTGCCTTATGAGAAGACCCGCCT
>CAZKDU010000123.1:0-6096 GCA_964551485.1 uncultured Burkholderiaceae bacterium | reverse complement strand
GCAGCAGCGCCTGGCGCCGCCAGCCCCGGGCCGCGGCGCGGCGCTGCAGCGGCTGGGCACCGAGCCGCTGCCGGCGCCCCGGCTCTGGTGCTGGGCCGCGCTCTCGGCCGGCCTGCCGCTGGCCCTGCCGTTTGCCGCGCGCTCGCTGGCCTCGGGCGCGGGCGAGGGCGCGCTGGCCACCTTCAACTACGCCTGGAAGCTGGTCGAGCTGCCGCTGCTGCTGGCGGTCCAGCTCGTGGCCACGCTGGCCTTCCCGGCTGTGGCCCAGGCCCTGGCCGGCACGGCCGCTGCCGAGGATGGCACGGCGGCCGTGGCCCCGGTGCGCAGTGCCCTGGCCCTGGCCTGGGTGCTGGCCTGTGCTGCTGCCGCCGGCCTGCTGTTGGGCGCGCCCGCACTGGCCGAACTGCTGTTCGGCTGGGGCCGCATGCGCAGCCAGGGCGCAGCGGTCCTGGTGCCGGTGGCCGAGTGGGCCGCCGTGGGCGCCTGGGGCCTGCTGCCGCAGGCCCTGCTGGCCGTGGCCCTGACCGTGCTGGCCACGCGCCGCCGCCTCGGGCCGGTGGTGCTGGCCTACGCGCTGGCGCTGCTGGCCCTGCTGGGCGCGGGGGCGCTCGGCTGGCACGAGGGTGCGGCCCTGATGGCCCTGCTCAACAGCCTGCTGCTGGGGGTGGCCGGGGTGGCGCTGCTGGCCATGCTGCGCGCCGCGCCGGGGCTGCGTGCGGCCCTGCCGTGGCGCACCGGCGCGGCCAGCCTGGGCGCGCTGGCCCTGCTCTGGGGGCTGGCGCCGCTGCTGGGCGAGGCCGCGGCCGGGCTGCCGGCCGGCCTGGTGCTGGCGGTGCTGGGCGCGGGCTTCGTGGTGGCCGCCGGCTGGGGCGCGGGCCCCGACCTGCGCCAGGCCCTGCGACGATAATCCAGCGCTTCTTGCGTGCCCACCCATGATCGAGCTGATCCAGATCACCAACGACCCGGACTTCGCCCGCCGCTGCGACGCCCTGCCGGGCCTGCGCCTGATGGTGGACCTGGAACGCCACGGCAAGGCCGAGCGCCAGGCCGGGCGCAACACCTTCATCAGCAGCCACACCCTGGACGACGTGGGCCGCGTCAAGGCCGTGCTCGCGCGCCGCCCGCTGATGGTGCGCGTGAACCCGCTGCATGCGGGCAGCGCGACCGAGGTCGATGCGGTGCTGGCCCAGGGCGCCGACCAGCTCATGCTGCCCATGTTCGAGACCCCGGCGGCGCTGCAGGCGTTCTGCGCCCTGGTGGCCGGGCGGGTGCCGGTGGTGGCCCTGCTGGAGACCGCGGGCGCGCTGCGCAGCCTGGCCGAGTGGGTGGCCACGCCGGGCCTGCACGAGGTCTTTGTCGGCCTGAACGACCTGCACCTCTCGCTCGGGCTGCGCTTCATGTTCGAGCCGCTGGCCCAGGGTCAGGTGGCGCAGGTGGCCGAGGCCGCGCACGCGCACGGCCGGCGCTTCGGTTTTGGCGGCATCGCCCGCCTCGACGAGGGCCTGCTGCCCGGGCGCGACGTGCTCGGCGAGCACCTGCGGCTGGGTTCGCAGGCGGTGATTTTGTCGCGCACCTTCCACCGCCCGGGCGAGGGCGGGTCTTTCGAGGACGAGGTCGGCCGCCTGCGCGCGGCCGAGGCCATGCTGGCCGCGCGCGGCGCGGCCCAGGTCGAGGCCGACCGGCTGCGCGCCTGCGCCGGCGTGGAGGCTGTGGTGGCGCTGCTGGCGGCCCAGGCCAGCGCCCGGGGCGCTGCATGAAGCGGCTGCTGGACACCGTCCTCGCGCTGGCGGCGCTGCTGCTGCTCAGCCCGCTGCTGCTGGGCACGGCGCTGGCGGTGGCGCTGGAGAGCGGCCGGCCGGTGCTGTTCCGCCAGACCCGGCTGGGCCTGCACGGCCGCGAATTCGGCATGCTCAAGTTCCGCAGCATGGTGCAGAACGCCGCCGCCATCGGACCGTACTTCACCAGCGGTGACGACCCGCGCATCACGCGCGTGGGCCGCGCCATCCGCCGCACCAGCCTGGACGAGCTGCCCCAGCTTTTCAACGTGCTGGTGGGCCACATGAGCCTGGTCGGTCCACGCCCCGACGTGCCGGCCCAGCGTGCGCTCTACAGCGATGCCGACTGGGCGCTGCGCTGCAGCGTGCGCCCCGGCATCACCGGCCTGGCCCAGGCCCGGCTGCGCTCGGCCGCGACCGAGGCCGAACGGCTGGCGCTGGACCTGCAGTACGCGCGCCAGCACAGCCTGGTGCTGGACGCACGCATCCTGTGCTGGACGCTGGGGCGGCTCTCTGGCCGCGGGGCGAACTAGCCCATGTGCGGCATCTTCGGCTACTGGGACCGCGCGCGCCGCGCCCTGCCCGAGGCGGCGCTGCCGGCCATGGCGCAGGCGCTGGTGCACCGCGGTCCGGACGACCAGGGCATCCACCACGCGCTGGCGCGCGGCGTGGGCATCGGCAACCGGCGCCTGTCCATCATCGACCTGGGTGGTGGCCACCAGCCCATGGCCAGCGACGACGGCCAGGTGGTGGTGGTGCAGAACGGCGAGATCTTCAACCACGTGGAGCTGGCCGCCGAGCTGCGCGCCCAGGGCGTGCGGCTGAAGACCTCGTCCGACACCGAGGTGATCCTGCGCCTGTACGAGCGCGAGGGCATCGCCTGCCTGCGCCGCCTGAACGGCATGTTCGCGATCGCCATCGACGACGCGCGCGAGGACGCGCTGTACCTGGCGCGCGACCGCATCGGCGTCAAGCCGCTCTACGTGGCGGACGACGGCACGCGCCTGCTGTTTGCTTCGGAGATCAAGGCATTCTGGCCGCCAGCCCTTGACGGTGCTGTGTCCCGTGCTATCGATTTCGAAGCAATCCACCACTACCTGACGTTCAACTACATCCCCGCGCCGTGGACCGCCTTTGCCGGCGTGCGCCACCTCATGCCCGGCACCTGGATGCGCCTCACGCGCGGTGCCGGCGCCGAGGTGCGGCGCTGGTGGTCGCTGGCCGACCAGCGCGAGCAGAACCATGGCTTTGGCGCCTGGGCCGAGGAGTTCCTGGCCCTGCTCGACGACGCCACCCGCATCCGCCTGCGCGCCGACGTGCCGTTCGGCGCCTTCCTTTCGGGCGGGGTGGATTCGAGCACCGTGGTCGGGCTGATGGCGCGCCACGTGCGCGAGCCGGTGCGCACCTTCTGCATCGGCTTCGAGGACCCGCGCTACGACGAGTCGGCGTTCGCCGCCGAGGCCGCGCAGCGCTTCGGCTGCCGCCACACGCGCGAGGTGGCCGAGCTCAACCTGCTGGACCGCTGGCCGCTGGTGCTGCACCACCTGGACCAGCCGCATGGCGACGCCTCCTTCATGCCCACGCTGCGCGTGAGCGAGCTGGCGGCCCAGCACGTCAAGGTGGTGCTGACTGGCGACGGCGGCGACGAGCTGTTCGCCGGCTACGACAAGTACGCCCAGTTCTTCGCCCGGCCCGGCGTGGACGCGCTGGCCGACGCCGACTTCCAGCGCGCCTACTTCGACAGCATCTCGCTGTTCACGCCCGAGGCCAAGGCCGCGCTCTACCGGCCCGCGCTGCGCGAGCGGCTGGCCGGCATCGACAGCCTGGCCGTGGCGGCCCGGCCCTGGTTCGACGAGGCCGCGCACTTCGACCGCGTCAACCAGGCCCTGTACCTGGACATGCAGCTGCTGCTCAGCGGCAACAACCTGGTCAAGCCCGACCGCATGGGCATGGCGGTGAGCATCGAGGCGCGCACGCCCTTCCTGGACTGGCGTGTGATGGAGTTCGCCTTCCGCTCGCGCGGCGCCACCAAGCTCGACCGTGCCAGCGGTGAAAAGAAGCACTGGTTCAAGCAGGCCGTGACCCCGCTGATCGGGCGCGACCTGGCCTACCGCAAGAAGCAGATGTTCACCGTGCCCATCGGCGACTGGTTCCGTGCCGGCAGCTACGCCTGGCTGGCTGAGCTGCTGCGGGGCAGCGCGCTGCTGCAGCAGTGTTTCCAGCCCGAGCGGGTCGAGGCCATGCTGGCGCAGCACCACAGCAGCGCGGCCAACTTCACGCGCGAACTGCGGGCCCTGGCGGCGCTGGCGCTGTGGGCCCGGGGGCTGGGCGCGTGACGCCGAAGACCGTGCTGTTCGTCGGCTACGGCGGTGGCCACATGCGCATGCTGCTGCCCCTGGCCCAGGCGCTGGCGCGCGAGGGCCGGGCGCGGCCGCTGCTGCTGGGCCTGACCACGGCCGCGCCCCTGGTGCGCGAGGCCGGCCTGCCCCTGGTGCAGTTCGCCGACGTGATCGGCCCGCAGGACGCCCAGGCCCTGGCCTGGGGCCGCCAGTGCGTGGCCGACCTCGCGGCCCAGGGCGCGCCCGTGGCCGACCCCGAAGGCTCGGCCGCCTACCTGGGCCTGAGCTATGCCGACCTGGTGGCCGAGCACGGCGAGGCACGTGCTGCCGCGCTCTACGCCGAGCGCGGGCGCCAGGCCTTCCTGCCGGTGCGCACGCTGGAGCGGCTGCTGCGCCGGCTGCGGCCCGACCTGGTGGTGGCCACCAACGCGCCGCGCGCCGAGCGCGCCGCCATCGTGGCCGCGCGCCGGCTCGGCATCCCCTCGGTCTGCCTGGTCGACCTGTTCGCCGTGGACGAGGTGCAGTGGATCGGCGCGCCCGACTACGCCGACCGCGTGGGCGTGCTCAACGAGGGCGTGCGCCAGTTCCTGCTGGCCGCCGGCCGCACGCCCGAGCAGGTGTGTGTGACCGGTAACCCGGCGTTCGACGCGCTGCTGGCGCCCGAGTGGCGGGCCGCCGGCCAGGCCCTGGGCCAGCGGCCCGGCTGGCAGGGGCGCAAACGCCTGCTCTGGGCCTCGCAGGTGGAGCCGGCGCGCCACCCGTTCGCCGAGCGCGCGGGCGACCCCGGCCTGCCCGGGCGCATCCTGCAGTCCCTGGTGGACTGGACCCTGGCGCGCCAGGACACGCTGCTGTGTGTGCGTGCCCGGCCGGGCGAGGCCGTGCCTGCGCTGCCGGCCGACCCGCGCATCACCCTGACCGGCCAGGACTGGCCGCTGCCCGGCCTGCTGCACGCCTGCGATCTGGTGGTCACTTTGACCTCCACCGTGGGCCTGGAGGGCCACCTGGCGGGCGCGCGCCTGGTGCAGGTGCTGGGCTCGGTGTTCGACGACGCCATGCCGCTGGCGCGCCACGGCGTGGCCGATGCCGCCGTGCCGCTGGCCGGGCTGCCTGCCGCGCTCGACCACTGGGTCACCGCGCCGCGCCGGCCGCTGGCCGAGCTGACCCCGGCCACGCCGCGCGCGCTGGCGCTGCTGAACGGGTTTTTATAATCGTTTCACCACCATGCCCACCCGCACCGCGCCCGCCTCGGGCCGCGCGCCGCGGCGGCGTCTCACCCCCAGGGCCCCATGTCACTGATTCCCCACCCCGCACCGGTTGACCTGTCGCTGTTCGGCGCCTCGCAGGACGAGGCCCAGGTCAAGTACGGCCTGCCACGCTACACGGCGTTCTGCAAGCGCTGCGTGATCTCCAACCAGCGGCCCAACTCGGCGGTGGAGTACCAGCACACGCGCGAGAGCAAGAAGGCCACCATCGTCTTCGACGACGAGGGCATCTGCGACGCCTGCCGCTTTGCCGAGCAGAAGCACGGCCGCATCGACTGGAAAACGCGCGAGGACCAGCTCGCCGCGCTGTGCGACAAGTTCCGCAGCAAGAGCGGCTACGACTGCCTGCTGCCCGGCTCGGGCGGCAAGGACAGCTTCTACGCCGCCCACGTGCTCAAGACCCGCTTCGGCATGCACCCGCTGACCGTGACCTGGGCGCCGCACATCTACACCGACTGGGGCTGGAAGAACTTCCAGTCGTGGCTGCACGCCGGCTTCGACAACGAGCTGACCACGCCCAACGGCCGCGTGCACCGGCTGCTGACCCGGCTCGCGGTGGAGAACCTGTTCCACCCGTTCCAGCCCTTCATCTTCGGCCAGAAGTCGCTCGCGCCCAAGATGGCGCTGCTGCACGACATCCCGCTGGTGATCTACGGCGAGAACGAGGCCGAGTACGGCAACCCGATCGGCGACACCAGCAGCGCCAAGCGCGACTGGTCG
>CAZKDU010000122.1:0-6100 GCA_964551485.1 uncultured Burkholderiaceae bacterium | reverse complement strand
CGGCCGCCGGTGGAGGCCATGGTGCCGGTCAGCGGGCCAGTGGCCCAGATGATCTTGTTGTCCGGCGACAGCGGGTCGACCTTGGGGTCGATCTCGCTGGTCAGGTACTTGGTGCCGAGGCCGCGCGAACCCAGGTAGCTGCGCGCCCAGTCCATGTTCAGCGGTTCGGATTTGACGGTGCCCGCGCTCAGGTTGACGCGGAGGATTTTTCCTGCCCAAGACATGTGTGTTCTCCTTCTCGGACGTTCAGGCCGAAGCCTGGTTGCCCAGTTTGTCGGCCCATTGCTTCATTTTGTCGAGGCCGGTCCAGTTGGCGTCGATGAAGGTGATGGCACCGGTCGGGCAGGCTTCGGCACAGGCCGGTTCGCCGCCGCACAGGTCGCACTTCTGGACCTTGCCGGTTTCCTGAACGTAGTTGACGGTGCCGAACGGGCACGCGATGGTGCAGACCTTGCAGCCCACGCAGGTGGCTTCGCTGACCACCTTGGCGCCGGTGGCCTTGTCGATGGTGATGGCCTCAACCGGGCAGGCGTGCAGGCACCAGGCTTCATCGCACTGCGTGCAGGTGTAGGGCACCTTCTTTCCGGTGTGGTGGAAGTCGAACACCTTGATGCGCGACTTGGCAGTGGCGTAGGTGCCGTAGTTCTCGAAGGAACAGGCCATCTCGCACTGCAGGCACCCGGTGCATTTGTCCGGGTTGATGTGCAAAACCTTCTGCATGAATGTCTCCTTTGCGCACAGGCACCTTCCGCGTCGCGGCCGCCCTGCCTATGCATGCGAATACATAGACATTGTCAAAAGAGTATGAAAAGGCAATCCTAGGTGTTAACCCTAGGATTTCTCAGTCCAAGGGAAATATTCTCAGGATGAGACAGCCTCGTCCTCGCGGCGCACGCCGCAGATCAGCACCCCCGGGTCGTTGGGCAGGATGGCCAGCTCGTTCTTGGCGTGCGCCACCTGCATGTCGCGCGGCAGGGCTACGCCGTTTTTCACAGCAAGGATCTCGGACATGATGCTGACCGCGATCTCGGGCGGGGTCTTGCTGCCCACGTAGATGCCGATCGGGCCGCGCAGCCGTGCCAGCGAGTCCTCGGTCTGCTCGAAGTGCTCGATCATGCGCACGTGGCGCAGCTCGTTGTTGCGGCGCGAGCCGATCGCGCCCACGTAGAAGGCCTCGGTCTTCAGGGCCTCGAGCAGGGCCAGGTCGTCGAGCTTGGGGTCGTGGGTGAGCGCCACCACGCAGCTGCGGCGGTCGGGCTTGAAGGCCAGCACCACGTCGTCGGGCATGTCGGACACCACCTTGGCGCCGGCCACCGACCAGGCGCCGCGGTACTCTTCGCGCGGGTCGCAGACGGTCACGGCAAAACCGCAGAACAGCGCCATGGTGGCCAAGTACTCGGTGAGCTGGCCGGCGCCGATCAGCAGCATGCGGTACTCGGGGCCAAAGGTGTTGACCAGCTCGGTGTCGGTGCGTGCCAGCTCGGCCGGGTTGAGCGCGGGCGCCAGCGTGATGCGGCCATCGGCCAGGCGCACGCTGCGCTGCATCAGGCGCCCGGACTCGAGCGCGGTGACGAGTTCGCCGAGCACGGCGGCGTCGGGGTCGAACTCCAACAGCAGCTCCAGCGTGCCGCCGCAGGGCAGGCCGAAACGGTGCGCCTCGTCGGCCGAGACGCCGTACTTCACGAAACTGGGTGCGCCCTGCGGAATCTGGTGGCCGGCGCCGTTCTTGCCGTTGGCGTAGGCCTGGGTGTAGCGGTAGATCAGGTCGTCCTCGATGCAGCCGCCCGAGACCGAACCGACCACCGAGCCGTCTTCGCACAGCGCCATGATCGAGCCGACCGGCCGGGGCGACGAGCCCCAGGTGCGGACCACGGTGGCCAGCAGGCCGCGCCGTCCCGCGAGACGCCAATCGCGCAGGGTGCGCAACACCATGACGTCAAGGTTTTCCATGACACTGTCTCCAAAAACTGCTACGTAAGGATTGTGAGGGCTGCGTGGCGCACACTCCAGTACCACTGTGGCACGCCCGCCGGCATTCCGTGGCAAATGACAAGAAAGTCTCAAAATGAGACAATCACCGGTCTTGTCACCCGCCGGCACCTGTCCTGCCAGCCCCCTCACACCATGAATTCTGCCGCCATCTCCGCCGCCGACTTGCGCCTGGGCCAGATTGCCCAGGCCCGACAGGCGGTCATGCAGGAGCGGCGCTCGCCGATGCGGCTCGCGGTCGAGCCCTGGATCGAGCACTCGTGGTGGCGCTGCCTGGCCAGCGGCCTGCAGCCGGGCCAGCACCTGGAGTTCGACGCCATCCCCGCCGAGGCGCTGCGCCGCGTGCAGGACGCCAACCACGTGCTGGTCGAGGCCGCGCGCCCGGTGCTCGAAAAACTCGGCCGGGCCCTGGCCAACACCCGCTACTTTGCGATCCTGACCGACGCCAGCGGCGTGGTGATCGACGTCAACGGCCAGATCGACCGCAGCGACCGCCGCGCCCACCTGATCACGCGCATCGGCGTGGACCTGTCCGAACGTGCCATCGGCACCTCGGCCATCAGTGCGGCACTCGGTGAACGGCACCCGGTCTGGTTGCACCGTGGCGAGCACTTCTTCGTTGACACCTCGGTTTACAGCTGCGCCGGCGCGCCGTTGTTCGGCCCCAACGGACGCTGCGTCGGCATGCTCGACCTGACCGGCGTCGAGGTCGCCGAACGCGCCGAGCTCAAGCACCTGGTGGCGCAGTCGGCGCGCTGCATCGAAGACGCGCTGACCCTGGCCCACCCGCACCACCTGCTGGTCCGCCTGAACTGGCCCGGCCGCGTGCTGGGCAGCGACGGCGACGGCCTGATCTGCCTGGACGCTGATGGCTGGGTCACGGGCGCCAACCCGGCGGCGCGCCAGATGGTGTCGCAGCTCGACGCGGCCCACACCCAGGCCCTGCACTGCAGCGAGCTGTTCGCCCTGCCCTTCGAGCTGTTGTTCGACGCCGCCCGGCACGAGCAAGGCTCGCCGCTGGACCTGCCGCTGTGGTCAGGCCTGCTGCTGTGCGCTCACACCTCGTCGCCCATGCACCGGCCGGCGTTCAGCGCGGCGGCCGCAGCGCCGCGCCGCGGCGAGCGCCAGGTGGCGCTGAAAGACATGGAGATCGCGCTGATCCGCAAGGCCGTGGACGACGCCAAGGGCAACGTCATGAAGGCCGCCGAGGCGCTGGGCATCAGCCGCGCCACGGTCTACCGCAAGCTCGGCCAGGGCAAGCGCGCCGGCGACTGAGCACGGTGCGCACGGCCGTTCAGGCCGCCAGCGCCACCGACGACTCGTCGAAGCGCGCCAGCACCCGGCCGCGCACGCGGATGCCGCTGCCCGCCAGGGCAAAGCCCACCACGGTCTGGCCGCCGCCCAGGTTCACCACCACCTCGTCGCCGCCCTCGCTGCCCTCGGCCTTGAACACGCGCCCGGCGTGGCCGTACAGCACGTTGTCCGACACCGCCGGGGTAGCGGCCGTCTCGCGCACCACCCGCACCGCCGTGGCCTTGCACAGCGCCAGCACCGGCTGGCCCGGCACCAGGCCCAGCAGTTCGGCACTCTCCCGCGTGATGCGCGCGAACAGCGCATCGCCCGCAGCCCGCGCCGTCTGCGCCTCGGCCCCCTGCGCCGGCAGCAGCCCGAGCCGCACCCGCACCACTGGCCCCTGCGGCTCGATGGCCTGCACCAGGCAGGGCAGCTGGTTGCGCAGGCTGGTGCGCACCGACAGGCGCGACCACTGCGCCAGGCGCGGCGCACCGCCCTGCTCCAGCGCCTGCAGCACCTGCTGGCGCGCCTGGTCCATCTGCCGCGCGGCCTCGAGCAGCTGCCAGCCAGCCTCGGTGACCTGGGCGCCGCCGCCACCAGCACCGCCCACGGCACGCGCCACCAGGGGCACGCCGGCCAGGTTGGTCAGGGTGTCGATGGCCTGCCAGGCCGCCTTGTAGCTGACCGAGGCGTCGCGCGCGGCCTGCGAGATCGAGCCGCTCTGGCCGATCAGGCGCAAGATCTCCAGGCGCTTGTCGGTCATGCGGCTGCCCAGCGCGGCCGAGAAAGAGAGGCCAGATGTCACGGAATGCTCCCCTGGTGTTGTTGTGGCCCGGGTTGGGTCTGCGTTATTCTTTCGTAGAATAACGTGGCCATGCACCTCATTTCATTCTGCCTGATTCGCCTGTTGCCGCCCCTGCTGGGGCTGCTGGCCCTGGGCACGGCCCGCGCCGACACCCTGCAGGTGGCGGTGGCGTCCAATTTCGCCGCGCCCATGCAGCAGATCGCGGCTGACTTCGAACAGCGCACCGGCCACAAGCTGGCGCTCACGCTGGGGGCCACCGGCAAGTTCTACGCCCAGATCCGCAACGGCGCACCGTTCCAGCTGCTGCTGGCGGCCGACGCCGAGACCCCGGCCCGCCTGGTGCAGGACGGCCTGGCCCAGGACGCACTGCGCCGCCCCTACGCCATTGGCCGGCTAGTGCTGTGGAGCGCCCGTCCCGGCCTGGTCGACCCCCAGGGCGCGGTGCTGCGCCGGCTCGGCCAGCCCGACGACCCGCAGCGCCTGCGCCACCTGGCGCTGGCCAACCCCAAGGTCGCACCCTATGGCGCGGCCGCCCTGCAGGTGCTAGAGCGCCTGGATCTGGCGCGCCAGGTACAGCCGCTGCTGGTGCAGGGCGAGAACATCGCCCAGACCCACCAGTTCGTGGCCACCGGCAACGCCGAGCTGGGCTTTGTGGCGCTGTCGCAGGTGCAGCGCGACGGCCAGTTGCTCAGCGGCTCGGCCTGGGTGGTGCCGGCCGAGCTGCACGCCCCGATCCGCCAGGACGCGGTGGTGCTGGGCGCGGGCAGCCCGGCCGCGCGCGCCCTGCTCGAGCACCTGGCCAGCCCGGCCGCGCGCCAGGTGATCCGCCGCCACGGCTACGACCTGCCCTGAGCCGGCCGCGCCCAGCCCCGGTCGCCCCACGCACCACCCCACGCACCGCCCGCCCGATGTTCTTTTCCGACAGCGATCTCGCCGCGCTCGGCCTCACGTTGCGCCTGGCGGCCACCACCACCGGCGTGCTGCTGCTGCTGGGCACACCGCTGGCCTGGTGGCTGGCACGCACGCGCTCGGCCTGGCGCGGGCCGGTGGGCGCGGTGGTGGCCCTGCCGCTGGTGCTGCCGCCGACGGTGCTGGGCTTCTACCTGCTGCTGACCCTGGGCCCGCAGGGCCCGCTGGGCCAGCTCACCCAGGCGCTGGGCCTGGGCCTGCTGCCCTTCACCTTCTGGGGCCTGGTGCTGGCCTCGGTGCTGTACTCGCTGCCGTTTGCGGTGCAGCCGCTGCAGAACGCCTTCGAGGCCCTGGGCCAGCGCCCGCTGGAGGTCGCGGCCACGCTGGGCGCGGGTCCGCTGGACCGCTTCTTCAGCGTGGCCCTGCCGCTGGCGCGCCCGGGCCTGGTCAGCGCCGCCATCCTGAGCTTCGCCCACACCGTGGGCGAGTTCGGGGTGGTGCTGATGATCGGCGGCAACATCCCCGGCGCCACGCGCGTGATCTCGGTGCAGATCTACGACCACGTGGAGGCTTTCGAGTACGCCCAGGCGCACCGCCTGGCCGCCACCATGCTGGTGTTCTCCTTCACCGTGCTGCTGGCGCTCAACCTGCTGAACCGGCGCGCCGCGCGCCCCGAGGCCTGAGCCCATGACCAGCCCCGCCGCACCCCGCCCCGCCATGACCCCGGGCACCCCCACCGTGGCCGACCCGCGCGCCGACGGCGGCCTGGCGCTGCGCCTGACGCTGCCGCGCCCGGGCTTCACGGTGCAGACCGACCTGGCCCTGCCTGGACGTGGCATCACCGCGCTGTTCGGCCCCTCGGGCTCGGGCAAAACCACGCTGCTGCGCTGCGTGGCCGGGCTGGAGCGGCCGCACCAGGCCCTGCTGCGCCTGGGCGACCAGGTCTGGCAGGACGACGCGCGCGGCCTGTTCGTGCCCACGCACCAGCGCCCGATCGGCTACGTGTTCCAGGAGGCCAGCCTGTTCGAGCACCTCGACGTGCGCGCCAACCTGGCCTTTGGCCAGCGCCGCGCGGCGGCGCGCCTGGGGGCGGCCGCGGCCGGG
>CAZKDU010000121.1:4209-6130 GCA_964551485.1 uncultured Burkholderiaceae bacterium | reverse complement strand
AACACCACGGCCGGCGGGTGCTGCCGGGCGATGGCCAGCAGGCGCTCGGGCTCGCGCACATTGGCGGTGTAGTACAGGGCCTGCAGCTGTGGGTGGGCCTGGCGCAGCTCCTGCTCGAGCCGGTAGGCCGCAAATTCGGACACGTCCACACAGACCAGGCGCGCCACGCCGAAGCGGGCGATCTGGCGGCACAGCTCGGAGCCGATCGAGCCGCCGGCGCCGGTGACCAGCACGGTCTGGCCGGCGAACAGTTCGGACAGCGCACGCACGTCGAGCTGCACCGGGGCCCGGCCCAGCAGGTCCTCGAGCTCGATGCGGCGCGGGCCGCGGGCCTCGGCATGCAGCCATTCGTCGGGCCGCGGCATGGTCAGCAGGGACAGGCCGGCCTGCGGGGTCTGCAGCAGCACCTCGCGCCGCTCGGCCGTGCCCGGTGGGCTGGCCACCAGGGCGGTGCGTGCGCCGGTCAGCGAGGCCAGCAAGGCCAGGTCGGCGGGCCGGCCCAGCACGGGCACGCTCTGCAGCGAGCGCCCCTGCTCGCTGGCCAGCGGCGAGACGATGCCCACCGGGCGCCACTGCAGCGAGCCGCGCAGCGCCCGCAGCGCATCGGCCGCGTCCTGCAGGCTGCCCACCACCAGCAGCGGGCGGCCACGCGCCAGGCCGCTGCCGGCCTGCTGCTCCGAGAGCATGCGCCAGCCGGCGCGCGCCGCGCTCAGCAGCACCAGGGCCAGCAGCGGCTGCAGCAGCAGCACCGAGCGCGGGAAATTCGGGAGGCGCAGCATCAGCAGCAGCGCGGCCGACATCAACCCGCCCAGCAGCACCCCCCAGACCAGCTGCCGCAGCTCGTGCAGGCCGGTGTAACGCCACACCTGGCGGTACACCCGTGCCAGGGCCAGGCCAGCGCCGTGGGCCAGCAGCATCCAGCCACCGCTGCGCCAGGCCAGGTCGGCGAACTCGGACGGGATGTCCAGGTTGAAGCGCAGCCAGAACGCGGCCCACCAGGCCAGGCCCAGCAGGGCCAGGTCCAGCCCCGCCAGCAGCAGCACGTCAGGCCGCCAGCGCACGGGGTTCCTTGGCGCTCAGCAGGGCGTGACGCAGGTGGCCGATGACCCGGTCCTGCTGGGCCGGGTCGAGGTTGGAGCCCGAGGGCAGGCACAGGCCATGGGTGAACAGCCGTGCCGAGACGTCCTGCCCAGGCGCATGCGGGAAGTACGGCGCTCCGGTGAACAGGGGCTGCAGGTGCATGGGTTTCCAGACCGGGCGCGCCTCGATGGCGTGGCGCTCCAGCGCGTTCAGCACCTGGGTGCAGCGTGCCGGGGCGTCGGCGCCGTCGAGCGTGAAGCAGCTGAGCCAGCGCGTGGCCTGGTGGCCGGCGGGCTCGGGCATCCACTGCAGGCCGGGCACGTCGGCCAGCGCCGCCTGGTAGCGCTCGAACACACGGCGGCGCTGCGCCACGCGCTGCGCCAGCACGCGCAGCTGGCCCCGGCCGATGCCGGCCAGCACATTGCTCATGCGGTAGTTGAACCCGACCTCGCTGTGCTCGTAGTGGCGCGCCGGGTCGCGCGACTGGGTCGAGAGCCGGCGCGCGCGCGCCACCAGGTCGGCGT
Source organism: uncultured Burkholderiaceae bacterium (assembly GCA_964551485.1). Taxonomy (GTDB): domain Bacteria; phylum Pseudomonadota; class Gammaproteobacteria; order Burkholderiales; family Burkholderiaceae_C; genus CAZKDU01. The sequence goes on along the minus strand of CAZKDU010000121.1, from coordinate 4,526 downwards.
CGTCGGCCACCAGCATGCCGCCGCCCGAGGTGGTGATGATCTTGTTGCCGTTGAACGAGAAGATGCCCACACGGCCGAAGCTGCCGCTGGCCCGGCCGCGGTAGCTCGCCCCCAGCGACTCGGCCGCGTCCTCGAGCACGGGCACGCCGTGGCGCTCGCAGATCGGCAGCAGCGCGTCCATGTCGGCGCTCTGGCCATAAAGGTTGACCAGCACCACGCAGCGCGGCAACCGGCCTTCGCGGCGCGCCCAGTCGAAGGCGCGCTCCAGCGCCGCCGGCGACATGTTCCAGCTGCCCGGTTCGGCGTCGATGAAGACC
>CAZKDU010000121.1:0-4199 GCA_964551485.1 uncultured Burkholderiaceae bacterium | reverse complement strand
TGCAGCTGCCCACGAAGGTCAGGCTCGAGCAGAACACGGTGTCGCCCGGCGCCACACCCAGCAGCAGCAGGCCCAGGTGGATGGCTGCCGTGCCCGAGCTCAGCGCCGCCGCGTGGCCGACACCCACCTGGGCCGCGAGCTCGCGCTCGAAGGCGTCCACATGCGGCCCGAGCGGCGCGATCCAGTTGGTGCGGAAGGCCTCCTCCACGAAGGCGGTCTCCTCCTCGCCCAGGTGCGGCGACGAGAGCCAGACGCGCTGCGTCAACTCGCGCCGCAGCACCACGTCCACGGCCCGGCCCTGGGCGTCAAGCACCGGCAGGTGGTCGATCTGGTGCTGGTCCATGCGCGCCAGCACCTGGGCCGCGCTGGCGGCCTCGTCCACCACCAGCGGCGGCTGCGCCGGCAGCGTGGCCACGGCCGCGCCGTCGGGGCTGCCGGCCAGGCGCGCGCGACGCAGGTCACCGTCGGTCAGGGTGCGCAGCAGCACACCACTGCCGGCGTCGCGCACCAGCAGCACGCCGCGGGCGGCCTGGTCCATGCGCTGCAGCGCCTCGCGCAGCGTGCAGGCCGGCGGGATGCACAGGGCCTCGAACTCCTCGGGACTCATGAAATTCTCCTGGCTGGCACGCCCACGTAGACGCCGGGTTCGGTGATGGACGCGGTGGCCACGGCGCCGGCGCCCAGCACCACGTCGTCGCACAGGCTCAGGCCGGGCAGCACCACGGCGCCCGCGCCCACCAGCACGCGCGCGCCCAGGCGCACCGCGCCCCCGAGCGCGGCCAGCGGCGCCACGTGGCAGAAGTCACCGACCTGCACCTCGTGGTCCACCACCGCGCCATGGTTGACGATGCAGCCCAGGCCGAGCCGGGCGCTGGGCCCGAGCACGGCGCGCGCCGCGACGAAACAGGCCGGCGCCAGCACGGCGTCGGTCGACACACTGGCGTCCGGGTGGGCGATGCTGGCCAGGCCACCGGTGCCCAGGCGGGCTGCCCAGGCCAGGGCCTCGCGTTCGCGCGTGGCGTTGTGGCCGATGGCCACGTGCAGGCCGGCACCGTGCGCGCGCAGCCAGTCCTGGGCCTGGTCGGGCGCACAGCACGGCACCCCGGGCAGCAGCTCGGTGCGCACCCGGGCCGGGTCGGCATCGGTCACGCACAGGCGCAGCTGGCGCCGGCGCGCGGCGTCGGCCACCACCCGGCCATGGCCGCCAGCGCCGAGCAGCAGCAAAGCGGGCCAGGCGGTGGTGGGCATGGGTTGCGGCATGGTCATCACTCGGGACAGGGGCGGTTGAAGCTCAGAATGTATTGGCTTTTTCGAGCAGGCCGTCGTCCAGCGGCAGGCTGGCCAGCAGCGCCGTGATGCGCGCACCGGCCTGGCCGTCGCCATAGACGTTGTGGCCGTCGCCGCGCGGCGCGGCCACGGCGGCCTGCAGGGCCTGCAGCACGGCCTCGGCAGCGACCGGCACATCGGCCACCAGCGGGTTGCGCTCGCGCAGGCGCTGGCGGTCCCCCACGTTGACCACCGGCGTGCCGAAGCTCGCGGCCTCGATGATGCCCGACGACGAGTTGCCGAGCAGCGCGGCACAGTGCCGCAGGGCGGCGCAAAACAGCGGCCGCGCCAGGTGCGTGACGCGGCGCGAGCCCGGCGGCAGCGCGGCGCCGTCGAGCGCCTGCAGCACCCCCAGTGAACCGGCATCGGCGTTGGGCGCAAGCCAGAGCACGGGCCGGCCCAGGCCCTGCACGGCCGCCAGCAGCTCGCGGGCCTGGGCCTCGGCCTGGGCCGCCTGCTGCACCACCGGATGGAACAGCACCAGCACGAAACCCGGCTCGGCCGGCAGGCCCAGCGCGGCCAACAGCTCGGTGCGGTCGGTGGCAGCCAGGGCCTGCAGGCCGTCCAGCCCCGGGGCACCGGTCACGAAGATGCGCTCGGGCGCCTCGCCCAGGCCGATCAGGCGCTGGCGCGAGCCGGGCGTGGCCACGCCGTGGTAGCTGCAGAGCTTGCTGATGGCGTGGCGCACCGGCTCGTCCACCGTGCCCGAGCGCTCGCCGCCGTGCAGGTGCAGGCTGGGCACCCCCAGGTGCAGTGCGGCGATGGCCGCGGCCAGCATCTCGCCGCGGTCTCCCAGCAGCAGCAGCAGGTCGGGCCGCTGCCGGGCCATCAGCCCGGTCAGGCCCACCAGCATGTGGCCGATGCCCTCGGCCATGCTGGCCGGGCTGCGTGTGGCCATGTCCACTGGCAGTTCGGCGGCAATGGGCAGGCCGCTGGCGCGCACCTCGTCCACGGTGTGGCCGTGCGCCGTGCTCAGGTGCATGCCGGTCACAGCCAGCGACAGCGCCAGCCCGGGGTGGGCGTCGATCTGCGCCAGCGTGCTGCGCATCAGGCCGAAGTCGGCCCGCGTGCCCGTGACGTAGAGCACCTGGCGCCGGCACTCAGTCATCGAGCTGGTCCCATTGCAGCACGGTGCCGGCCGGCAGGTCCACACGCGCGCGCTTGCCCACCAGTTGCAGCAGCTCGCGCGGCGCGATGCCGGTGGCCGGGCGGCGGCAGGCCAGGTGCGAGGCCAGCACGATGTCGCCGGCGGCCAGGTCGGCCACAGTGACCACGCTGCGGCGCGCCACGCGCGCCACCTCCAGCTCCTCGGGGCGGGGCGCCTTGTGGCCGTCGCCGCGCATGGCGCTGACGCGCCGGATGCCGCGCACCATGGCGGCGAAGTCGACCGGCTCGAGCGAGGCGTGGTGGTCGGGGCCGGGCAGGCCGCGGTCCAGCGTCAGGTGTTTCTCGATGATGGTCGCGCCCAGGGCCACGGCGGCCAGCGCGGCCTCGGTGCCCAGGCTGTGGTCGGAATAGCCAAGGCCCACGCCACGCACCGCGCCGAACTCCAGTGCCATGCTGGTCAGCGCGCACAGGTTCAGGCTGTGGTCCTCGGCCGGGTAGCTTGAGGTGCAGTGCAGCACCGACACCCCGTGCAGGTGGCCACGCACCGACTGCACCCAGTCCAGCGCCTCGGCCACCTCCTCGCGCGTGGCCATGCCGGTGGACAGCAGCAGCGGCAGCTCGGTGGCGGCGGCGTGGGTGACCAGCGCATGGTGTGTGAGTTCGCCCGAGGACAGCTTGAGCCGGCGCACGCCCAGCCCCACCAGCAGGTCCACCGCCTCGGTGGAGAACGGGGTGGAGAAGAACTCGATGCCGATCGCCTGGCAATGCGCCAGGATGGCCTGGTGCTGGGCCAACGACAGCTCGAGCTTCTGTAGCATGCTGAACTGGTCGCGCTCGCCGGTCTGGCGCGCCTGGTAGGCGGCCGTCGGCGCGCCGGGCAGCACCAGGTCCTGGGCCCGGAAGGTCTGGAACTTGACGGCGTCGGCGCCGGCGGCGCGCGCCGCGTCGCACAGCCGCAGCGCCAGGGCCAGGTCGCCGTTGTGGTTGACCCCGGCCTCGGCGATGACGAACACGGCGGGCGGGGTCTCGGGGATCGCAGGGGTCTCGGGGTTCATCGCGGGCCTCCAGAATGCCGGTGGTGCTGCCACAGGGCGTGTTCGAAATCGTCGAGGTCGTCGATGTCCACCGACTTCCAGGCCGGCATGGGGAACGGGGCCACGGCCACACTCCACAGCCCGTGCTGCGCGGCCCGTGCCAGCGCCGCGCGCTGCCACAGGTACATGGAGCCGTTGAGCGCCCAGACCGGTGGCAGGTCCTGCCGGCGCGCCGCGGGGTGGGGCTTGCTCAGGCCCCAGCCGCCCCGGCCGTCGGGTTCGATCAGGTTGAAATAGGGATTGTCCGCCGCCGGCTTGACGCTGACCAGCAGGCCGGCCTCGGTCGGGGTGGCCAGCATGGCCGCCAGGTCGCCCGGCTCACGCAGCGGCGAGGTAGGCTGCAGGTCGAGCACACGGGCGATCTGCCAGCCCCGGGCCTCCAGGTGGGCCACCAGGTGCTCGATGGCCGGCAGCTTGGGCGCGCTGTCGCTGGCCAGCTCGGCCGGGCGCAGCAGGGGCACGCAGGCGCCGGCCTGGCGCGCCACCTCGGCGATGCCCGGGTCGTCGGTGGACACGAACACCCCGGCCAGGCCAGGGCAGGCCAGGGCCTGGCGGATGCTGTGCACGATCAGCGGCTGGCCGGCGAAATCGCGCACGTTCTTGCCCGGCAGGCCCTTGCTGCCGCCGCGCGCGCAGAGGGTGGCCACGTCGACCGCCCGCGGCGGCGCGGGC
>CAZKDU010000120.1:0-6131 GCA_964551485.1 uncultured Burkholderiaceae bacterium | reverse complement strand
CTGGTCGAACTTCTCCGACCACAGCCCGGCGATCACGCCGAGCGCGCCCAGCATGGCCGCGCCCAGCAGGCCGAAGCCCAGGATCCACAGCGGCGCCGCAAAGCTGAGTTTGGCGAACCAGGCCGTGACCACGAACACGCCCAGCCCCACGGCCAGGCCGCGCACCACCGACGAGCCGACGTAGGCGACGAACCAGGCCCAGTGCGACAGCGGGCTGAGCAGCACGAACACCAGGTTGCCCATGATCTTGCTCTGGATCAGGCTCGAGGAGCTGTTGGCGAACGCGTTCTGCAGCACGCTCATCATGACCAGACCGGGCACTAGGAAGGCGGTGTAGCTGACTCGGTCGTAGACCTGCACGCGGTCCTCCAGCACATGGCCGAAGATCAGCAGGTACAGCACGGCCGTGAGCACCGGCGCGGCCACGGTCTGGAAGCTGACCTTCCAGAAGCGCAGCACCTCTTTGTAGAACAGGGTCTGCCAGCCGCTCATCGGGCCTCCGCGCCGGCCAGGGCCTGGGCTGCGGCGCCGGCCGCGCCCATGACGTCGAGGAACACGTCTTCCAGGTCGGCCTTGCGGACCTCCACGTCCTCCACCTGGACACCGGCCAGGCGCAGCGCTGCAAGGTGACGCTCGACCTCCTCGGCGTCGTGCGCGGGCAGCTGCACGATGCGGCCTGTGATTCGGGCCTGGGCCTTGATGTGGCTGGGAAGTTCGCTATCGATTTTGAAGCGAACCACGTTGCTCGAGGCGGCCTTGAGCAACTCGCTGGTGCGGCTGAGCGCGACCACCCGCCCCTGCTTGAGCATGGCGATGCGGCCACACAGGGCTTCGGCCTCTTCCAGGTAGTGGGTGGTCAGCAGCACGGTGTGGCCCTCGCGGTTGAGCCGCGCAATGAACTGCCACAGGGTCTGGCGCAGCTCCACGTCCACCCCCGCGGTGGGCTCGTCGAGCACGATCACCGGCGGCTTGTGCACCAGGGCCTGGGCCACCAGCACGCGCCGCTTCATGCCGCCCGAGAGCTGGCGCATGTTGGCGTGCGCCTTGTCGGCCAGGCCCAGGCATTCGAGCAGCTCGTCGATCCAGGCGTCGTTGCCGCGCACGCCGAAGTAGCCCGACTGGATGCGCAGCGTCTCGCGCACGCTGAAGAAGGGGTCGAACACCAGCTCTTGCGGCACCACGCCGATCTGGCGGCGCGCTTGGGCGAAATCGGACTGCACGTCGTGGCCGTGCACCGTGACGCGGCCCTGGCTGGGCCGCGACAGGCCAGCCAGGATGCTGATCAAGCTGGTCTTGCCGGCGCCGTTCGGACCGAGCAAGCCGAAGAACTCACCGGGCGCAATGTCCAGGCTCACGCCATCCAGCGCCTGGAACGGGCCTGCAGCGGTGGCGTAGGTTTTGGAGACGAACTGAAAGGAGATGGCGGACATGCAAGCCCATGATTTTAAAGGCTTGGCCACCCGGCCCGGGGACCGCACCGGCAAAGCCCCGGCCCCGAGCCGGTCAGGTGGCGGCCACCACCCCGCGGGGCCGGCCCCCGCAACACGCCTCAAGGCGCAGCGGGCAACAACTCGGCGATGCCGTACAGCCCGGCCAGCTCGCGCAGGCGCACGGGCAGGCCACGCACGGAAAACGCGCGGCCCAGGGCCAGGGCCTCGCGCCGGCATTCCAGCAACACGGCCAGGGCCGACGAGTCAAAGCGCTCCAGGCTGGCGGCGTCGGCCACCACCGCACTGCCGGACTCGGCACGCAGGGCCTGCAGCAGCATGCGCGAGCAGGCCGTGGCCTGCTCGTGGGTCAGCTCGACCGGCAGCACCAGCACGTCAGCCTGCCTTCTTGGCGCTGGCGCGGTTGCGCTCGGTCAGGGTGTTGATCAGGCCGTCGATGCCCTTGGCATTGATCTCGGCGGCGAACTGGCTGCGGTAGGTCTCGACCAGCCAGACCCCCAGCACATTGAGGTTGTAGACCTTCCAGCCGGCGCCCTGGCCCGGGGTTTTCTCCAGGCGGTAGTCGAGCTGGATCGGGTCACCCCGGCCCTTGATCTCGGTGCGCACCACCACCTCGTTGTCCTCGGCCGCAGCACGCAGCGGCTTGACGAGGATGGTCTGGTCGCTGACCTGCGACAGCGCGCCCGAGTAGGTGCGCACCAGCAGGGTCTTGAACTCTTCCTGCAGGCGCTTTTGCTGCTCGGGCGTGGTCTGGCGCCAGCCCGGGCCGACAGCGGCAGCCGTCATGCGCTGAAAGTTCAGGTTGGGCATGACCTTGCTGTCGACCAGGGCCATGATCTTGCTGATGTCGCCACCTTGCAGCGATTTGTCGGCCTTGATGGTGTCCAGCAGCTCGGTGGACAGGCGGCGGATCAGCGCATCGGGGGCTTCGTCGCTGGCGTGGGCGGGCAACATGCCCAGGCCGGCCGTGCCCACCGTGGCCCAGAGGAGGAGCTGACCCAGAAAACGTCGTTTCATGATGTGTGCTTTCTACAACAGTTCAAGACAGGGGAATCACACCCCGGTAACGCCATCGACCTGCGCTGCGCCGACCGAGTTCCTGGTCCACCGGGACCAGGCCGTAACCATCGGTAACCCGGCGCTCACCGGGCCGGGGTGCTTGCAGGCCGGGCCACCGGGGCCTGGAGCGGCTCTGCCGGCAGGGCGCCGTCGGTGTCACTCCCATCGTCGGCATCGCGGCCATCCCGCACCTGGGCCCGGCGCAGTTGCAGGTAGGCGTCACGCGTGAAGCTGTATTTGTCCAGGGCCGCATCTTCCAGCACGTTGCCAGCACGCAACAGTCCGGCGCGCAGGTCCACCACACGCAGGGCGTAGGTGGCGTTGCGCGCACGCACCGGGTCGATCTCGGTCACCGGGTCACCCGCACGGTCCACCGGCAGGGCCACGGTGTCGCGCAGCGTGGACGGACCGAACAGCGGCAGCACCACATAGGGACCGGGCGGCACCCCCCAACGCCCCAGGGTCTGGCCGAAATCTTCCTTGTGGCGCTCGATGCCCATTTCGCTGGCGATGTCGAGCACCCCGGCAAAACCGAACACGGTGTTGACACTGAAGCGCATGAAGGTCTCGGCCGCGGCCTGGCCCTTGAACTGCAGCGCGTTGTTGACGAACGACCAGACCTCGCCGAGGTTGGAGAAGAAGTTGTTGACCCCGGTGCGCACCAGGTCAGGCAGCACGGCCTTGTAGGCCGTGGCGGTGGGTTTGAGCACCGCGCGGTCAAGGCCGTCGTTGAAATCGCTCATGCGGCGGTTGAAGGGCTCGAACGGGTCACGTGGGTCGGCGTAGGGGCCGCTGGCACAGCCGCTCAGCACAACGCCCAGGCCCAGCGCGAGCGCCATCAGGCCCCGGCGCAAGGAGCGCGAGGGGCCGGTCGGGCTGTGGCAGGTACTGCGGTTCATGGGGTGTTATTTTTTGGTGCCCGGGGCTGTGCCACCGGAGTCGGCGGCTTTGCTGTATAGGAACTGGCTGATGAGGTTTTCCAGCACCACTGCCGACTGTGTGGTCTTGATCACATCACCGGCCGCGAGGTTCTGGGTGTCAGCACCCGCCTCGATGCCCACATACTGCTCACCGAGCAGGCCGCTTGTCAAGATTTTCAGGGAGCTGTCCTTGGGAAAGGCGTAGCCGCTGTCCAGCGACAGCACGACACGGGCCTGGAAGCTCTTGTCGTCAAAGCCGATGCTGCCGACGCGCCCGACCACCACGCCGGCGCTCTTCACAGCAGCCTGGGGCTTGAGGCCACCAATGTTGTCGAACTTGGCCACCACCTGGTAGTTCGACGAGAAGCTCAGGTTCAGCAGGTTGGCCGATTGCAGGGCCAGGAACAGCACGGCGGCGGCCCCGATCAGCACGAACAGACCCACCCACACATCGTTTTTGGAGCGTTGCATCACACCCTCCTTCAAATGCTAAACATCATGGCGGTCAGGACAAAGTCCAGACCCAGAACCGACAGCGAGGCCATCACCACGGTGCGTGTGGTGGCGCGCGACACGCCTTCAGGCGTCGGCTGGGCCTCGAAGCCCTGCAGCAGGGCAATGAACGTCACGGTGAGGCCGAACACAACACTCTTGACCACGCCGTTGCCAACGTCGCGCCAGACGTCCACGCCGCCCTGCATCTGGCTCCAGAAGGCCCCGGAGTCGACACCGATCATGAGCACCCCGACGACCCAGCCACCGATGATGCCCACCGCGCTGAACACGGCGGCCAGCAGCGGCATGGCGATCACCCCGCCCCAGAAGCGCGGCGCCAGGATGCGGCGCACCGGGTCGATGGCCATCATCTCCATGGCGCTGAGCTGCTCACCGGCCTTCATCAGGCCGATCTCGGCGGTCAGCGAGGTGCCGGCGCGCCCGGCGAACAGCAGGGCCGTGACCACCGGGCCGAGCTCACGCACCAGGCTCAGCGCCACCAGCAGGCCCAGGGCCTCGGAGGCGCCGTAGCGCTGCAGCGTGTAGTAACCCTGCAGGCCGAGCACGAACCCCACGAACAGACCGGACACCGTGATGATGGCCAGCGAATAGTTGCCCAGGAAATGCACCTGGTCGCGCACCAGCGCGAAGCGCTGCATGCTGGGCCTGAACAGGCGCAGCAGCTGCATCAGGAGCCGGGCGGCGTGGCCGATACCGGCCAGCTGGCTGCGCACGGCATAGCCGACGTCGGAAGGACGGTACCAACTCATGTGGCACGCTCCAGACCGGCGCTGAAATCCGCTTCGACACTGGGACCCGGGTAGTGGAACCGTACCGGGCCATCGGACAGGGCGTTGACGAACTGGTGCACCAGCGGGTCCTGGCTGTGGCGCACCTCGTCGGGCGTGCCCTGGGCCGCGATCTTGCCGTTGGCCAGCACCACCACCTGGTCGGCGATGTGGAAGGTTTCCTCGAGGTCGTGCGAGACGACCACACTGGTCAGGCCCATGGCGTCGTTGAGTTCGCGGATCAGGCGCGCCGCTGTGCCCAGCGAGATCGGGTCGAGGCCGGCAAACGGCTCGTCGTACATCACCAGGTCGGGGTCCAGCGCAATCGCACGCGCCAGGGCCACGCGACGCGCCATGCCGCCCGAAACCTCGCTGGGCCGCAGGTCGCGCGCGCCACGCAGGCCCACGGCGTTGAGCTTCATGAGCACGATGTCGCGCACCAGCGGCTCGGGCAGATTGGTGTGCTCGCGCAGCGGGAACGCCACGTTGTCGAACACCGTGAGGTCGGTGAACAGGGCGCCGAACTGGAACAGCATGCCCATGCGCCGGCGCGCGGCATACAGCGCGGCCGTGTCCATCTGCCCCACGTCCTGCCCGTCGAACAGCACATGGCCCTGCTGGGCCTGGTGCTGGCCGCCGATCAGGCGCAGCACGGTGGTCTTCCCCCCGCCCGAGGCGCCCATGAGCGCCGTGACCTTGCCACGCGGGATGGTCAGTGACACGCCGTCCAAGATCAGGCGATCACCATAGCCGAAGCTGACGTCCTGCAGGCTGACGAGGGGGGTGGGAGTGGGGGTATCCATGAAAACAAAAGCCGGGGTCACCGGCTTCTGAATGATAAGGGAAAGCGCTGATTCCAGCTGGGCTCAGCGTGGCAAATCGCTGTAACCCATGAGGAATTCGTCGACCGCGCGCGCGGCCTGGCGGCCTTCGCGGATGGCCCAAACCACCAGGCTCTGGCCACGGCGCACGTCGCCAGCGGCAAACACCTTGGGCACGTTGGTGGCGTAGCCGCCATCGAACTCCGTGCTGGCTTTGGCGTTGCCACGCGCGTCCTTGTCCACCCCAAAGGCCTCGAGCACCGGCGACACCGGGGCCACGAAGCCCATGGCCAGCAGCACCATGTCGGCCGGGTAGGTCTTCTCGGTGCCCGGAACCTCGACGAACTTGCCGTCCTTGAACTCCACATTCACAGTGGTCAGGCCCGTGACCTTGCCCTTCTCGCCGGTGAAGGCCTTGGTGGAGATGGCGAACTCGCGGGTGCAACCCTCTTCGTGGCTGGACGAGGTGCGCAGCTTGATCGGCCAGTACGGCCAGGTCAGCGGGCGGTTTTCTTCCTCGGGCGGCTGCGGCATCAGCTCGAACTGGGTCACGCTGGCCGCGCCGTGGCGGTTGCTGGTGCCCACACAGTCGCTGCCGGT
>CAZKDU010000119.1:0-6158 GCA_964551485.1 uncultured Burkholderiaceae bacterium | reverse complement strand
TGGGCCGGGCCTCGGCCGTGCCGGCGCGCGCGCCGCGCCCGGCGGCAAAGCGCAGGCGGCTCTGGGCCCGGTGCTCCAGGCGCAGCAGCACCAGCACCAGCACCAGCAGCACGGTGGCCAGCTGGGCCGCGGCCAGGCGGTCGTCCATGGCCAGCCAGGCCTTGTAGATGCCGGCGGTGAAGGTCTGGATGCCGAAGTAGCTCGACACCCCGAAGTCAGCCAGGGTCTCCATCAGCGCCAGCAGCATGCCGGCGGCCACAGCCGGGCGCGCCAGCGGCAGTGCCACGCGCCAGATGCGCCTCGACAGCGGCGCCCCCAGCAGGCGGGCGGCCTCCATGAGGTGGCTGGCGCGCTCGCTCAGCGCGGCGCGGGCAAGCAGGTACACGTAGGGGTACAACGCAAAGGTGAACACCCAGGCCGCCCCCCCCAGGCTGCGCACCTCGGGAAACACCCGCCCCTGCCAGCCGAACCCCTGGCGCAGCGCGGTCTGCAGCGGCCCGCTGAACTGCAGGAAGTCGGTGTAGGCATAGGCCACCACATAGGCCGGCATGGCCAGCGGCAAAAGCAGCGCCCACTCGAAGTGGCGCCGCCCGGGGAACTCGAACAGCGTCACGGCCACGGCGCTGGCCGTGCCCACCAGCCCCACACCCAGCCCCACCCACAGGCACAGCAGCAGGCTGGTGCGGGTGTAGTCGGGCAGCACGGTGCGCAGCATCTCGCCCAGCACCTGGGTGCTGCTGCCGCTCCACTGCAGCCAGGAGCCGAGCACCGCCAGCACCGGCAGCACCAGCACCAGCGCGAGCAGCAACAACAGGGCCTGATGAAACCAGCGCGAGAACATGCGAGACGGTGGCAGGGTGCAGGTGGCGGCGGACCGCCAGGGTTGGACCGGTGGGTGAACGGAGGAACGGCCCGGGTGCGGGCCGGCCGCGCGAACGGACTAAGGGAATGAGAATTGTAAGCATCTACAATGCCCGCATGTTCCTCGACGTGTCCCAGCTGCGGGTGCAGTACCCGGGCCGCCCCCGCCCTGCTGTGGACGGGGTGTCGTTCGGCCTGCGTGCCGGCGAGATCGGTGTGCTGATCGGGCCCTCAGGCTGCGGCAAGACCACACTGCTGCGCTGCGTGGCCGGCCTGGAGGCCGTGGCCGCCGGCGAGATCCGCCTGAGCGGCGAGCTGGTGGGCAGCCCGCGCCACACCGTGGCCGCCGAGTCGCGCCGCATTGGCATGGTGTTCCAGGACTACGCGCTGTTTCCGCACCTGGACGTGGGCCACAACGTGGCCTTCGGCCTGCACGACCTGCCGCGCCCCGAGCGCGCGGCGCGCGTGGCCGAGGTGTTGGGCCTGGTCGGCCTGGCCAGCAGCGAGCGGCGCTACCCGCACGAGCTTTCAGGCGGCCAGCAGCAGCGCGTGGCCCTGGCGCGCGCGCTGGCGCCACGGCCCCAGCTGCTGCTGCTCGACGAACCGTTTTCCAACCTCGACGTGGACCTGCGCGAGCGCCTGGCGCACGAGGTGCGCGGCATCCTCAAGGCGGCCCGTGCCACGGCGCTGTTCGTCACCCACGACCAGCTCGAAGCCTTCGCCATCGGCGACGCGATCGGGGTCATGCACGAGGGCCGTCTGCACCAGTGGGACGATGCCTACAGCCTCTACCACCGCCCGGCCACGCGCTTCGTGGCCGACTTCATCGGCCACGGCGTGTTCACCCCAGCCACCCTGCAGACCGAGGGCGACCAGGTGGTGGTGCAGACCGCGCTGGGCCCGCTCACCGACCACGCCGAGTGCCCAGTACCAGCCGCGTTCGCGCACGGCCACTGCGACGTGCTGCTGCGGGCCGACGACATCGTGCACGACGACGACGCCCCGGTGAAGGCCGAAATCCTGCGCAAGGCCTTCCGCGGCTCGGAATTCCTGTACACCCTGCGGCTGCGCTCCGGCGAGACCGTGCTGGCCCATGTGCCCAGCCACCACGACCACCAGATCGGGGAGTGGATCGGCATCCGCGCCCAGGTCGACCACGTGGTGACCTTCGCGCGCGAGGCCTGAGCCCGCGCGCGCCTGGCCGCATCGCGCCGGGCTGCCCTGGCACAGGGCCGTTTCATGGCACCCAAGGCCCTGCCCCGCCCGCAGGGCAGGGCCGAGTGGTTTGTTCAGCGGGCCAAATCCGCCATCAGCCCGGCCACCGCCTGCTGCAGGTCGGCGGCCCAGGCGCGGCGGTCGCGCCCTTCGGCCTGCTGAGGTGTGCCGTAGGCCACCACCGCCACCAGCCCCGGCTGGCGCAGCGTGCGCCAGACCGAGCCCACCAGGGTGTCGTCGCCGATGTAGCACGGCACCCGGCTGCGCCCGCGGCTGGTGCCGTCCAGGTAGCCCAGCGCCACCGGCTGCACCGGCGCCTGGGCCGACAGCGCGGCCTGCACCAGGTTGGCATGGAACGGCAGCGGCTGCTCGCCGTCGCTGGTCGTGCCCTCGGGGAACACCGCCACAATGTCGCCGGCGCGCAGGCTCTCGGCCATGTGATGCACCACGCGCATGGCGTCGCGGCGCGACTCGCGCGCGATGTACAGGGTGCCGGCGCCCGTGGCCAGGGCACCGATCAGGGGCCAGTGCTGCACGTCGGCCTTGGCCACGAAGCGGCAGTGCCGGGCCGCGTGCATGACCACGATGTCCAGCCACGACAGGTGGTTGGCCACCAGCAGCAGCGGGCCCTGCGCGGGCGGTGTGCCGCGCAGCTCCAGCCGCACGTCCAGGATCTGCAGGGTCTGCGCCGCCCACGCCCGCACGCGCTGCTCGCGCTCGGCGTGTCCCAGCCCCGGGAATTGCCAGCGCAGCGTGAGCCAGCCTGACAGTGCATGGGCCAGCAGCCGCAGCAGCTTGAGGCAGGCGCGCAGCCCTTGCATGGCGGTGCCCGGGCCTCAGGCGTGGCGCGCGGCCATGGGTTCGTAGGCCACGTGGCCGCCGACCACCGTGGCGCGCACCCGGCCCGGCAGCTGGTAGCCCGAGAACGGCGTGTGCTTGCCCTGGCTGCGCAAGGCCTCGTCGCCTACCGTCCAGTCGGCTGCGGGGTCGAACACACAGAGGTCGGCCACACCGCCCACCACCAGCTGGCCCACGCTGGCCTCCAGCGTGCCCAGGGCGCTGCCCAGCACCCGCGCCGGCTGGTGCGTGAGCACGGCCAGCGCACGCGCCAGGCCCAACTGGTCTTCGGCCGCCCACTTGAGCGCCAGGCTCAGCAGCAGTTCCAGCCCGGTGGCACCGGGCTCGGCCTCGGCGACCGGCAAGGCCTTGGCGTCCTCATCGACCGGGGTGTGGTCGGACACCAGGGCGTCGATGGTGCCGTCGGCCAGGCCCTGGCGCAGGGCGTCGCGGTCGCGCTGCTGGCGCAGCGGCGGGGCCAGACGGGCGCGGCTGTCGAAGTAGCCGATGTCGGTGTCGGTCAGGTGCAGGTTGTTGAGGCTGACGTCGCAGCTCACCGGCAGGCCCTCGGCCTTGGCCTGGCGCACCAGGGCCACCCCGGCGGCGCTGCTCAGGCGGCACAGGTGCACCCGCGCGCCGGTGGCGCGCATGAGCTCGAAAATCGTGTGCAGCGCAATGGTTTCGGCCAGCACCGGCACGCCCGACAGGCCCATGCGCGTGGCCAGCGGGCCGCTGGCGGCCACGCCCTTGCCCAGATGCAGCTCCTGCGGGCGCAGCCAGACCGTGTAGCCGAAGGTGGCGGCGTACTGCAGCGCGCGTTGCAGCACCTGGGTGTTGCCCAGGGGCACCTCGGCTTGGCTGAAGCCGACGCAGCCGGCCTCGGTCAGCTCGACCATCTCGGTCAGCACCTCGCCGGCCAGGCCGCGCGTCAGCGCACCCAGCGGGAACAGGCGCGACTGGTGCAACTTCTCGGCGCGGTACTTGAGCATCTGCACCAAGCCGGGCTCGTCCAGCATGGGGTCGGTGTCGGGCGGGCAGACCAGGCTGGTCACACCACCGGCCACGGCCGCCGCCATCTCGCTTTCCAGCATGCCCTCGTGCTCGTGGCCAGGCTCGCGCAGGCGCGCCGCCAGGTCCACCAGGCCCGGGGCCACCACACAGCCGCTGGCGTCCAGCGTCTTGTTGGGATGGAAGTCGGGTGCCACCTGGCCGATGGCCACCACACGGCCCGCGGCCAGCGCCAGGTCGCAGACGCGGTCCAGGCCCGAGGCCGGGTCGATCACGCGGCCGTTCTTGATGAGGATCTTCATTCAAACTCCAATGCTGCGGCCTTGGCGCAGCGATGCCCCATGACGGGTCTGGCCCCCCACTTGCAGGACAGTGGTGGGTGCACAGCGGCAATCATGGGAGCCATGTGTCGCACAGAGTTCAGGCCTCGTTGCCAGCCACGATGCCCATCACCGCCATGCGCACGGCGATGCCGAAGGTCACCTGCGGCAGGATCACGCTCTGTTTGCCGTCGACCACGGCAGAGTCGATCTCCACGCCGCGGTTGATCGGCCCGGGGTGCATGACGATGGCGTCGGGCTTGGCCAGCTGCAGCTTCTCGGGCGTGAGACCGAAGCTCTTGAAGAACTCCTGGCTCGAGGGCAGCAGCGCACCGCTCATGCGCTCGTTCTGCAGGCGCAGCATGATGACCACGTCGCAGCCCTTGATGCCCTCTTCCAGTGTGTGGCACACGCGCACACCCATTTGCGCCATGTCCGACGGCACAAGAGTTTTGGGGCCCACCACGCGCACCTCTGCGCAACCCAGGGTGGTGAGCGCATGGATGTCGGAGCGGGCCACGCGCGAGTGCAGCACGTCGCCCACGATGGCCACGGTCAGGTTGGAAAAGTCCTTTTTGTAGTGCCGGATGGTGTACATGTCCAGCAGACCCTGCGTGGGGTGGGCGTGGCGGCCGTCGCCGGCGTTGATCACATGCACATGTGGCGCCACATGCTGGGCGATCAGGTAGGGCGCGCCGCTTTCGCTGTGGCGCACGACAAACAGGTCGGCCGCCATGGCCGACAGGTTGGCAATGGTGTCCAGCAACGATTCGCCCTTGCTGGCCGAGCTGCGGGCAATATCCAGGTTGATCACGTCGGCGCTCAGGCGCGTGGCCGCGATCTCGAACGTGGTGCGGGTGCGCGTGCTGTTTTCAAAGAACAGGTTGAACACGCTTTTGCCGCGCAACAGCGGCACCTTCTTGACCTCGCGGTCGTTCACGCTGACGAAATTGGCCGCCGTGTCCAGGATGTGGGTGACGATGTCCTTGGGCAGCCCTTCGATGGACAGCAGGTGGATGAGTTCGCCGTTTTTGTTGAGTTGGGGGTTGCGTTTGTAGAGCATGGTCAGATGCCTTCCACTTTGAAGCTGAAGCGGCCCGATTCATCGCGCGCCAGCGCCAGCTGCTGGGCCGCTGGCAGCGCCACGCGCGCGGCGGCATAGTCGGCCTGCACCGGCAGCTCGCGCCCGCCACGGTCCACCAGCACGGCCAGTTGCACGCTGGCCGGGCGGCCGTAGTCAAACAGCTCGTTGAGCACGGCGCGGATGGTGCGCCCGGTGTACAGCACGTCGTCCAGCAGGATCACGTGCGTGCCGTTCACGTCAAAGTCCAGCTGGGTTTGCTGGGCTGCGGCGGCCAGGCCGCGCTTGGAAAAGTCGTCACGGTGCATGGCTGACGAAATGACGCCCGCGTGGCCCGTCAGGCCCAGGTCTTTTTGCAGCCGCTCGGCCAGCCAGGCGCCGCCGGAGGTGATGCCCACCAACCGGGCGTCGTGGGCGGCACGCAAGGGCTGTACCCCGCGCAGCAGTTCACGGTACAGGGCCTCGGCATCGAGCACGAGACTGGTCATGGCAGGCTCCTCAAAAACTGGTCAAGAATGATGGCCGCAGCCGCGGCGTCTGCATCCCGGGCGCCGTCCTGCAAGGCCTCGGTGGTGGTGTAGCGCTCGTCCACCTCAAACACCGGCAGGCCGAAGCGGCCCTGCAGCTGCCTTGCGAACTTGCGCGCGCGCCGCGTATTTTCGTGGCTCGCGCCATCGGGGTGAAAGGGCACGCCCACCACCAGGGCGTCGGGTTGCCATTCGGTGATGCTTTTCTGGATCAGCGGCCAGCGCGCGTCACCTTCAGCCTTGAGCGTGCCGCGCGGTTGGGCATGGCCCAGCACCCGGTTGCCGGCGGTGTCCATGTGCCAGACCACG